>CBJMQH010000041.1:0-16649 GCA_966431825.1 uncultured Trinickia sp. | reverse complement strand
GAACGGGAAGCCGTATGCTTGCAGCAGGCGGATTCGAGGGTCCTCGACGAGTGTGCGTGCGACGATCAAGCCGTCCAAGAGTAGGCTGCCGAGCAGCAGCCGATAGGTGTCGAGCTCGGCGTCGGGACGCGCCGACACGATGATGAGATCGAGGTTATGTGCCGACAGCTGCTCAGTGATACCGGCAACGACTTCGCAGAACCGCGGGTCGCCCAGATCGCTCGTGCCGAACGGATAGACGATCCCCACCGCCTCAGCCCGGCCCGTTGCGAGCCGACGTGCGGTGGGGTCGGCCTGATAGCCCCGCTCGCGCGCGGCTTTGACCACGCGCTCGCGCGTCGCCTCGCTGACATCGTCATAGCCGTTCAACGCACGACTCACGGTGGTGCGCGACAGGCCGAGCGATTCGGATAGCGCCTTCAGATTTACTTTCACAGGTCTCACCTACAAGGACCGGCTATTTTCGGTCCTTCACGCCCCGCCGGAAAGCCCCTCGCCACCCAATCCGACCCATTTCGCATCGTCGGGCACGGAATTTTCGTTTGACCGTCCAAATCGCTTTGGATTACGATCCAAACCGGTTTGGAAGAAGCGAACGACGAACCAGTCTCTATTCCCTCCAAAGATGGATGACCTCATGAACAAAACAACATATTCCGAGCGCCTTTGTCGAAGCAAACGTTTGCTGGGTCGCACGGCGGCCTGCGCGATGGCAGGACTTGCCGCTGCCAGTGCGCATGCGCAGGCGAACGGGTTTCCCTCGCCAACGCCCCATACGCAGCAGGCGTACGATCCTGAAAGCAGCTTCACGATGCGATGGACGCGAGCCGACATCCGCCAAATTCTTGCGCAGTCGCATACGGCGTCCGCCGTGGACAAGAACTCGCTGCCGGTGCATCTGACGATGCCCGAGATTTCGCAGAACTTCCCGTTGATCAATCCCGACGTTTGGGTCTGGGATACATGGCCGCTCGCCGACTTGCGCGCGAACCAGTTGAGCTACAAGGGCTGGGAGATCATTTTCTCCCTGACCGCCGATCCGCACGCCGGCTATACGTTCGATGACCGGCATGTCCACGCGCGCATCGGCTTCTTCTATCGCCGCGCGGGTATCCCTGCGGCAAACCGGCCCGCGGGCGGCGGGTGGATCTGGGGCGGCCATCTGTTTCCGGAAGGCGCGAGCGTCAAGGTGTTCGGCAATATCCCGATGACCAACAACGCGGAGTGGTCGGGTTCGGCGCGCCTCATGCACGGCAGCAACGTCAGCCTCTACTACACCGCACTATCGTTCAACCGCTCCGCGCCCGGGGGCGCCGATATCACGCCGCCCGTGGCAATCATTTCGCGCGCGGACGGTCATATTCATGCCGACGACAAGCACGTCTGGTTCACGGGCTTCGACGATCACAAGCCGCTGCTGCAACCGGACGGCAAGTTCTATCAGACGGGCCAGCAGAACGTCTACTACTCGTTCCGCGACCCGTTCGTGTTCGTCGATCCGGCCCATCCCGGCAAGACATACATGGTTTTCGAAGGCAATACGGGCGGCCCTCGCGGTGCACGTACCTGTACCGAAGCCGACTTGGGGTACGCACCGAACGATCCCTACCGCGAAGACCTCAATACCGTAATGAACAGCGGCGCCGTCTACCAAAAGGCGAACGTCGGCCTGGCCGTTGCGACCAACCCGCAGCTGACGGAGTGGAAGTTCCTGCCGCCGCTTCTTTCGGCCAATTGCGTGGACGACCAAACGGAGCGGCCGCAGATCTATCTGAAGGACGGCAAGTACTATCTGTTCACGATCAGTCACCGCACGACGATGGCAGCCGGGGTAGACGGGCCGGACGGTGTCTACGGCTTCGTCGGCAACGGCATTCGCAGCGATTTCGAGCCGCTCAACAAGGGCAGCGGCCTCGTGCTCGGCAATCCGACCGACTTTGCGGCCCCCGCCGGCGCGCCTTATTCGCAGGACCCGAACCAGAATCCGCGCGCCTTCCAGTCGTATTCGCACTACGTGATGCCGGGCGGGCTCGTCGAATCGTTCATCGACGCGATCGGCCCACGCCGGGGCGGCACGCTCGCGCCGACTGTGAAGATCAACATCAACGGCAAATCGACCGCGGTCGATCGCGCCTACGGCAATGGTGGTCTCGGCGGGTACGGCGATATCTCCGCTACCAAGCCTGCTTTGGGGCCCGGCCACCTCGACGAATCGTCGAACTGACGTTAAGCGATCCTAACGTCCCGTGCCAGACGTGCGCTTCGTGCCCGCGGCCGGCACCCGTTTGCAGGAAATACCATGCCCTTACCGAATTCCGGCGCCAGGACCGCTCAGCCACGCCCGCACACTGCACGTTCGGGCGCCTCACGCGTGCGCTCGCTCGTGCTCACGTTGACCGCCGTGCTGGGAACGACCTCGGCACACGCCTGTGCAATCGGCGATCAGGCCACGCCGCAATGGCGGCCCGCCGTGCACTACACGCCGCGGTGCAACTGGATGAACGACCCGAACGGCCTCGTCTATGACGCCGGCGTCTTTCGTCTCTTCTACCAGTCCAACCCTTACGGCCGCGCGTGGGGCAACATGTCTTGGGGACACGCGACGAGCAGCGATCTGCTGCATTGGCGCGAAGCGCCGATTGCGATGCGGGCCGATGACCGCCAGCAGGTGTTCTCAGGTTCGATCGTCGCCGATGCGCTCGACTCGTCGGGGCTGCGTCCAAGCACCGCGACGAACGCACCGCTCGTCGCCCTCTACACGAGCGCCTACAACGCGGGCTCCGGCCACGCGCCTTCAACGCAGGCACAGTCGCTTGCGTTCAGCACCGATCACGGCAAAACCTGGACGCAATATGCCCACAATCCTGTGCTGACCCTGAACCCCGAGTCGCGCCAGTTCCGCGATCCGAAGGTCTCCTGGTACGCGGCCGGCGGGTATTGGGTGATGGCCACCGTGGTGGCCGATGCGCAGGTCGTCAAATTCTATCGTTCGAGCAATCTGATCGATTGGACGTTTCTCAGCGACTTCACGCTGCCCGGTATTCCGCACAGCGGCGCACTGTGGGAAATGCCCGACCTGATCCCATTCGAACTCGATGGAGACAGATCTCAGGTGCGATGGGTGTTGATCGTCAACGTGAATCCGTGGTCGATAGCGGGAGGCTCGGGCGCGATGTACTTCGTCGTTCGATTCGACGGCGCGACTTTCACACCCGATCGCGTACTGCGACCGGATGCCGATCCCGCCCAGTACGACTGGCTCGACCATGGCGCGGACTATTACGCGGCCGGCACGTTTTCCGGGGCACCGGGGGACAAGGCTGTCGCGATCGGCTGGATGTCCAACTGGGACTACGCGGATCGCGTGCCCACCGCACCGTGGAAAGGCGCGATGGCGCTGCCGCGCGAACTGGCGCTCAAGACGATCGACGGTCGGCCGCAACTGACATCCATACCCGCCCGACAATTCCGCTCGTTTGTCGCGCAGCAACCCGGTACGCGCGTCACTGGGCTGGCCGTCACATCGGCCTCGCAAATGCTGCCGAGCGCCACGCGCGGCGACGTCCAGAATATCGAGCTGACGATGACGCCCGGTACTGCGCAACGGGCGGGAATCATCGTCCGCGGCTCCGCCGATGCAAGCGTGGGCACACGGATCATCTACGATGTAGCCGCTCAGACTCTGACGCTCGATCGGTCGGCCTCGGGAGAGACGCGTTTTTCCGGCAAGTTCAGCCCGGTGCACATCGTGCACCTGCCGCTCGTCGACGGAAAGCTGCAACTGAACATCGTCGTGGACCGCAGTTCCGTCGAAGTATTCGCGCAGCATGGGCGCGTCGCGATAACGGACCTTGTCTTCCCGTCGTGCTCGGACGATCGCGTCGCCGTGTTCGCGCAAGGGGGCACGGCCACGTTCGACCAGATTGAAGTGACGAATCTGGCGCAGCCCGCCCCCGCGGCACGAAACGCGGCCCCGCGTTAAAATCCGGCGCCTGAGCATCGACGGCGAGCATGTGTTTTGGCGGAGTTCGAACAGGGTTTCATCCTCACGCGCCACTGGCGTGACACGACGACCGGCGTTGAAATCGAGTTCTGGCTGGCAACGGAACGCGGTCCGCGCCGCGTCCGGTTGCGCCCGCAGGATGCCGTCGCGTTCCTGCCCGTGGAACAACAGGAGTCGGCCCAACGTGTGCTGGCCGGCGAGCGCGGCGTAGAACTGCGCCCGCTTGCCCTACGCGATTTTCGCCAGCGCGGCGTGCTCGGTCTCTACTGCAAACGGTATCGTCACCTGAACGCGCTTCAAAAGCGCCTCGCAAGCGCCGGTGTCGATGTTTACGAAGCCGATGTATTGCCGCCCGAGCGCTACATGATGGAGCGGTTCATCACGGCGTCGGTGCGGTTCCGCGGCATGCCGAGCAACGAACGCACGCTGGCCGACGGCGAACTCAAAGCCGATCCCGATTACCGCCCATCGCTACGCTGCGTGTCGATCGATATCGAAACCAGTGCCGACAGCGCGCTCTATTCGATTGCGCTGGAAGGCTGCGGCGACCGCCAGGTCTATATGCTCGGGCCGGCGAACGGTGATGCGCGCGACATCGACTTCGCACTCGAGTACTGCGAGAGTCCCGCCCAAATGCTGGAGCGGTTGAACGAATGGTTTGCCCGACACGACCCCGATGTCATCATCGGCTGGAATCTCGTGCAATTCGATCTGCGCGTGCTGCAGCTGCACGCGAAGCGGTACGGCGTACCGTTGCGCCTCGGGCGCGATGGGAGCGAACTCGATTTTCGCGAACATGGTCAGCAGGCCGAACATTTCTTCGCCGGTGCGGCAGGCCGCCTCGTGATCGACGGCATCGACGCCCTGAAATCGGCCACGTGGAGCTTTCCATCGTTCAGCCTCGAATACGTTGCGCAGACGCTGCTCGGCGAAGGCAAGGCGATCGACAATCCGTACCAGCGCATGGCGGAAATTCAGCGCCGCTTCGATCACGACAAACCGGCGCTCGCGCGCTACAACCTCAAGGACTGCGAACTGGTCACGCGAATCTTCGAGCGCGCGGATCTGCTTTCCTTCATGCTCGAACGGGCCGCCGTCACCGGGCTTGCCGCCGATCGCACCGGGGGCTCGGTCGCCGCGTTCACGCATCTATATATGCCGCGGATGCACCGGCTCGGCTATGTCGCGCCGAATCTGGGCGACGTGGCAGGACAAGCGAGCCCCGGCGGCTTCGTCATGGACTCGCGACCCGGCCTGTACGACTCCGTACTCGTGCTCGACTACAAGAGCCTCTACCCCTCGATCATCCGGACATTTCTGATCGACCCGGTCGGGCTCATCGAAGGTTTGGCCCGCCCCGACGATGTGTCTTCGGTGCCGGGTTTTCTCGGCGCACGCTTCTCACGCACGCGGCACTGTCTGCCCGATATCGTGAAGCGCGTCTGGGAAGGGCGCGATCTCGCGAAGCGTCAGCGCAATCAACCGCTGTCGCAGGCGCTGAAGATCATCATGAATGCCTTCTATGGCGTGCTGGGCTCGACGGGCTGCCGGTTCTTCGATCCGAGGCTGGCCTCCTCGATCACCATGCGGGGCCACGAGATCATGCATCGCACCCGCGAACTGATCGAAGCGAAGGGCTACGCGGTCATATACGGGGATACCGATTCGACATTCGTCTGGCTGAAGAAGCCGTATTCCGACGAGGACGCCGAACAGATCGGGCGCGCCCTCGTGGACACTGTCAACGGTTGGTGGAAGGTTCATCTGCGCGAGCGCTTCGGACTCGACAGCGCGCTCGAGCTTCAGTACGAGCGGCACTATCGCCGCTTCCTGATGCCCACCGTGCGCGGCGCAGAGGAAGGCAGCAAAAAACGGTACGCAGGGCTCACTGTCATGCCCGATGGTCGGGAGGACATGGTCTTCAAGGGCCTCGAGACGGTTCGCACCGACTGGACGCCCCTCGCGCAGCAGTTCCAGCAGTCGTTGTATCGGCGCGTTTTCAAAGGCGAACCATACCACGATTTCATACGCGACTATGTGCGCCGGACGCTGGCCGGCGAGTTCGACGATCAGCTCGTCTACCGCAAGCGCCTGCGGCGGCCGCTCGACGAATACGAGCGCAATGTGCCGCCGCACGTTCGTGCCGCGCGCATGGCCGATGCGTTCAATCTGGCGCAGGGCCGCCCACAGCAATATCAGCGCGGTGGGTGGATCAGCTATGTGATGACGACCGCGGGACCCGAGCCGCTGGAAACGTTGCGATCGCCGATCGACTATGCGTTCTACTTGAGCCGCCAGCTTCAGCCCGTTGCCGATACGATCCTATCGTTCTTGCGCGACGATTTCGAAACGGTCGTCTCCACGCAAGGCCGGTTGTTCGAGGAGTAGCGCCGGTGCGGGCGATGCACTAACGGCCGATCGAGCCCGGTTCGCTCTGCTGGCCGGCGCGCTCTATCCCAGCCGGCCGGCCAGCCTTCAGCGTACCGGTGAGAAACGCCGTGACGACGGTGCCGAGCAGCCCCGCCGCCACCGAAATGGCAACAGTGTCATGGCCCATTGTCGCCAATTGAAAGATAAGCACGAAGCCGATCACGACGAGCGCAGCAGCGATCCACTGTGCTCGCGCGTCTTTTGCCATCATGCCTCGCAATCCGAGCAGATCCATTTCCCGCGCATGCCGGCTGTTTGCCTCGAACTCATGCACGATGATCCTGGCGGCCCCGCGAACGATCTTGTCGTACTGCCCCAGATGCTCGGGTGTCGGCATCGGTTCGTCGTCATCTTCCGCTTGCAGCGCCCAGGCGACCGGTTCGCGAATGTGATCGTCGCCCTTCGACACGCCCTCCCGAAGCCCGCTGACAGGTGGCGACCGGACCGTGCCCTGAACCGCGCCACCCGGCTCGCCGCCTTTACTTGCCCCCGGCATGTCGCTGCGGGAATTCGGCGATAGCCGCCCCGAGACCGCGCGCCGTCCGCCCCCAAGCAGCACTCATGCGCGCCGACGTTGATCGGTGCGGATACCGCCGACGATAGTCAGTCCTCGGATAGAGATCGAACGATGACGCTAATGCATCGATGACCCGACGCAGTTCCTCATGGATTTTCATGGCTACCCCCTTTTTGCGCTGTCTTGCCTGCCGACCGGACGTGAGCAGTCGAGTAAAGGCTATGCTGACACCCGATCCGTCGGCTCGCCTCGCCGCAAAAATCAGCCAAAGTGAAGGTACCGAGTCGCTCAGGCGAGCGAACCCCCGCTGCGCCCCGCCTTCGCGTAGAGCGACGAATTAGCGAATCCCTCTGCCGCCAGCACCCGCCCGACAAGGATCAAAGCCGTCCGGGTGATGTCGGTCGACTTCACCTTTTCGACAATATCGGTCAACGTCCCGGTCACGCGTTCTTCGTCCGGCCAGCTCGCTCGATAAATGACCGCGATCGGGCAGTCCTCGCCGTAGTGCGGTACGAGTTCGTCGACGATACGTGCGAGGTGGCGCACGCCGAGGTGGATCGCCATCGTCGCGCGATGCCGCGCGAGGTCGGCCAGCGCTTCGCCCGCTGGCATCGCCGTCTTCGTCGCGAAGCGGGTGAGGATCAGCGTCTGCGAGATGTCGGGCAGCGTCAGCTCGCAGCCGAGCGCAGCGGCGCAAGCGGCGGTCGCCGTCACGCCCGGCACGATCTCGTAAGGAATACCGAGCGCTTCGATGCGCCG
The DNA here is from genome assembly GCA_966431825.1 of uncultured Trinickia sp. Classification (GTDB taxonomy): domain Bacteria; phylum Pseudomonadota; class Gammaproteobacteria; order Burkholderiales; family Burkholderiaceae; genus Trinickia. The sequence continues at coordinate 8,940 of CBJMQH010000041.1, read as the reverse complement.
AATCTGCTCACCGATCGCACCGAACAGCGAAGGGTCGCCCGAATGGACGCGCGCAACATCGTGCCCCGCACGATGCGCCGCTTCGAGCAGTGCAACGATCTCATCCAGATCGAGCTCCGCCGTGTTCACGACACGCAAAGCCGTGTGTCCTTCCAACACGGCAGGCGGCACAAGCGAGCCCGCGTACAGGATCACCGGGCAACTGCGTACGAGGCGCTGCCCCTTCACCGTAATCAGCTCGGGGTCGCCCGGCCCCGCACCGATAAAAAACACCGTCATCGTTCACTCCGTGATGGGCGGCGCTCGCCGCGTCGGCCACGCCTGCCTCATGGGACCTCAGTGGAAATTCAACTCGCGCAGGGCCGCTATCAACGCTACACCGTCTTCGAAAGCCCGGTCCGCCTCGGGCAGCGCCGGGCGCCGCAGCATCACGACGGGCAGAGCGCGCTCGCGCGCCACGTCCAGCTTCGCTTCAGTCGCCGCCCCACCGCTCAGTTTGCTGACGACGACATCGGTCGAGGCGGCATCGAACAGCGCGCGCTCGCCTTCGTGTGTAAACGGGCCGCGTGCGTCGACGATCCGTGCCTGTGCATTGCCCGGATGCGGATCGAGACAGCGCACGGTCCATTGCTGGTGCGGCGGTATTTCGTTCAAATGGGTCAGGGGTTCCCGCCCAAGCGTGAACAAGGGCCGTCGATAAGGCGCAAGTTCCGCGACGATGCCGGCCCAATCGTCGACGAAGCGCCAGTCGTCGCCGGCCTGCGGCGACCACGGCGCGCGACGTAACGCCCAATAGGGAACGCCTGTTTCACGACAGGCGAGCGCCGCATTCGCGCTGATTCTTGCCGCGTACGGATGCGTCGCGTCGACGACGCGCCCGATCGCCTGTTCGACTATGTAGCGCGCAAGCCCGTGCGCGCCGCCGAAACCGCCTATCCGCACTTCGCACGCCAATCCCTCAGGCACTTTGCCGAGGCCGGCCAAACTGTAGACATCCCGCGCATCGAGCACCCGGGCCAGCTTGAGCGCATCCCCCGTGCCGCCGAGCAGTAAAGTGCGCGTCATCGCGCCGCTCCGACGAAGCGCCCCTGCCGGTCGATCGCGAAAGTCTCCACGGCGACCGTGGCCGGCACGATCGCACGCGCCACATCCCTCGCGTGCCGACAAACGATGTCGCCCAGCGCAATACCGGCGTCGCGAGCCAGCACGAGCGCGTGCTGGCTCGTATTGGCTTGAACGATCGCGTGCTGCAACGCCGCGTCGGCACCGGCCTCGGCCGCCCACTGTGCAAGCAACGGCAAATCGATGCTCGAATGCCGACTGTGCAGATCGAGATGCCCCGCCGCGAGCTTGCTGAGCTTACCGAAGCCGCCGCATAGGCTGAGCCGCTCGACCGGCGCGCGCCGCAAGTGCTTGAGCACGGCCCCGGCGAAGTCGCCCATTTCGATCAACGCGATATCGGGCAACCCGTACTGCGCGCGCATCGCATCTTCGCTCGCGTTGCCCGTGCAGGCTGCGATGTGCCGGTAGCCGTTCGCGCGCGCCACGTCAATGCCCTGATGGATCGAGGCAATATAGGCAGAACAAGAAAACGGCCGCACGATACCGGTCGTACCGAGGATCGACAACCCGCCGACAATACCCAGCCGGGGGTTCATCGTCTTCAGGGCGAGCGCTTCTCCGTTCTCGACGCCGATGCTGACTTCGAACCCGCCCGCGTAGCCGGTCTCGGCGGCAAGCGCATTCAAATGGTCGGTCATCATCGTGCGCGGCACGGGGTTGATAGCCGGCTCGCCGACCGCGAGGACAAGCCCTGCCCGCGTCACGGTGCCGACACCAGGTCCCGCACGAAAACGCACGCCGGGCGTGGCCTCGAGCCGAACCCGGCTGAACACGAGCGCGCCGTGTGTCACGTCCGGGTCGTCGCCTGCATCCTTGATCGTTCCGGCCTCGGCACCTTCTGCGCCGTCGTGGCCGCTCACGTAACGACAGAAAACGAGCGGCAGCGTCACATGCCGGCCTTTCGGCAAGACGATTTCAGCCGCGTCGGAGCTCGCCCCGCACAGCAGCAGCCGCGCTGCAGCGAGCGACGTGGCCGTCGCACAACTGCCGGTCGTGAAGCCGCTGCGCAAGGGGCGCGGCGTCTCCTCAGTTTCCTCTCGCATCGTCATCTCTCGCACGCTGCGTCGGCCGCACCATCGGCGGCGGACTCGCCCGCTCCCGGATGGGTTTGCCAAGGCTTCACGACTTCATACAGCGTGACCGGCAGCGCATCGCGCCAGGTGTCGAAGCCGCCGAGCGGCTGCGCCTGCGCAATCGCAATACGGGTCAGCGTCCCGCCGTGACGTGCTCGCCAGGCCACAAGCAAGGCTTCGCTCTGCAACGTCACCGCGTTCGCCACGAGCCGCCCTCCGGCGCGCAGATTGGACCAGCATGCGTCGAGCACACCCGGTGCGCTCACACCCCCGCCCACGAAAATCGCGTCGGGCGCCGGCAATCCGGCAAGCGCTTCAGGCGCAGTACCGGCCACGAGCTGCAGTGCAGGGACGCCCAGCGCGTCTCGGTTCGTCTCGATGTTGCGTTGCCGTTGCGGGTGCGCTTCGATCGCGATGGCGCGGCAGGATGCATGCGAGCGCATCCATTCGATGCCGATCGAGCCCGACCCGGCGCCGACATCCCAGAGCAGCTCGCCCGGCTGCGGCGCGAGCCGCGCGAGCGTGATGGCCCGCACGTCGCGTTTCGTCAGTTGACCGTCGGTGACGAACGCCTCGTCAGGCAGGCCATGCGCGAGCGGTAGCGGACGCACACCGGCCGCCGAGCGACATTCGAGCGCAACGAGGTTCAGATCGGCAACAGCTGGGTTGTCCCATGTCGCGGCGCAACCGTCGAGACGGCGCTCGCGCGGCCCGCCCAGATGTTCGAAGACGACGAGCCGCGTCGCGCCGAAGCCGCGCTCGCGCAGCAGCGCCGCCAATGCGGCCGGCGTTCGACCGTCGGCGCTCAGTACGATCAGGTGCGCGCCCTCGTGCAGGTGCTTCGTCACGGATGCCTCTGCACGCCCGACGAGCGAGACCGTCGTCAGCTCGTGCAACGGCCAGCCAAGACGCGCAGCCGCAAGCGAGACCGACGAAGGCGCCGGAAGAACATGCATTTCATCGACCGGCAAAGACCGCGCGAGTGTGGCCCCAACGCCGAAACACATCGGGTCGCCGCTCGCCAGGACGCAAGTCGGCGTGCCTCGCAGCCCGAGCACGGGCGCGATATCGAACGGCGTCGGCCACGGCTCGCGCCGCGCAGCGACGCGCCGCGGCAGCATCGCAAGATGGCGCGCGCCGCCCACGACAACAGCCGCATCGAACAGCGCACGCCGTGCGGCGCGGCCAAGCCCCGCAAAACCATCCTCCCCGATTCCGACTACGGTCAGCCAGGGGTGCATTCGCTCATCGCTCACTTCACTTGTCTTGGGTCTGTTTGCACAACGGGCGCGCGGGGAGACTGCCGGCCGCGCGCAGCTTCGTGGCGCCGAAGAAAGAAGGCATAATACCGCTTCGCCGGTGCCCTTCGGGGCGCAATAGGGAACACAGTTCAGCTGTGGCTGCCCCCGCAACTGTATGCAGCGAGTCCGCGCCCCAACGCGCCACTGGTCTTTTCGGGAAGGCCGGCACGGACGCCGACCTGCCAGCCAGGAGACCTGCCGGCCAGAATGTTCGTGCCAGCCAACATCGGGCGGGGTGTACCGATGCCGCGTTCGTTCCTTATTTTAGAGACGACCGGGGCCGCCGCGCGACGTTTTCACGTTGAGCTCTCCAGCCTTTGAACCCGCTTTCCGTCACTGCCCCCGTTCGGCCGTCGGCCTGCCCGGCGCTCTCGCGCATCGTTGCCGCGCGCGACGGCGGGCTTTGTCGCGTCAAGCTGACCGGCGGCGAACTGTCGGCCAAAGAGGCGCGCGCCATCGCCCAGGCTGCCGCGCGCCACGGCTCGGGCGTGATCGAACTGACGAATCGCGCAAATCTGCAGCTGCGCGGTGTGCATCCCGGGGCGGAAACCGCCCTCACCGATGCGCTGCTGCGCGCGGGTCTGGGGCCCCGGATCGACGCGCTGTCCGCCGCCGGCGAACAGCCCGAGACCGGCACGACCCTGTCCCTGGCCGCAGCGGATGACGTGCGCAACCTGATGTTGAGCCCACTGGCCGGTCGCGATGCAGACGCACTCGACGACACGCGCGCCGTTGCCGCCCGGTTGCTTCGATTGCTGCAAAACGAGCCCCGTTTTGCGCAGCTGTCGCCCAAATTCGCGTTGATGTTGGACGGCGGCGAGCGATTGATGATGCTCGACCACGCACACGACGTGTGGTTCAGCGCGATCGCAGCGCACGACGGAACGGGCGGGGCGGGCGGGGCCGGCAGAGCGCAGACGAATCACGTCGACGTCCGCTATGCGCTCGGGCTCGCGGGCAGCCCGGCCGGTGGCAGCTCCAACGCCCTCGCCACCGTATCCGCCGACGAGATCCCCGCAGTCGCGCATGCACTCATTCACGCTTTCCTGGATCTGGCCGCGCCCGATGAGACGCGTATGCGGCATCTGCTCGATCGCTGCCCGGCGGACGTTTTGTTGAAGCACGCGTCCGGTCTGCTCAAGAAGCCCCTCGCGTTCGACGCCCGACTGGCCCACTGGCGCCGTCGCAACGCCGACGCGCTAACGCGCCTCGGCGCCCACCGCCAACGCGCAGCCGACCTCTGGTATGTCGGTTCGCAGCCGCCGCTTGGCCGCCTCGATGCCGAAACGCTTGAGCGTCTGGCGGCCCTCATCGACGCGCACGGCACAGGCAAGCTATACGTCACGCCGTGGCAGAGCGTCATCGTGCCCGACGTCCGCGAGCCGCAGGTGGAGGCGCTGCGTGCGGCGCTCGATGCGCTTGGATTCGTTGACGACGCGTCGCACCCGCTCGCACGTCTCATCGCCTGTGCAGGGTCGAGCGGATGTGCGAAGGGCCGGGCCGACACGAAAAGCGATGCGCGCTTGCTCGCGCGCGAACTGGCGCCGGGCGTTGCCGTGCACCTGACCGGCTGCCCGCGCTCATGTGCGGCAGCGCATTGCGTGCCCTATACGCTGCTCGCTGTAGAACCAGGCCGCTACGACTTGTACCGGCGCGCCGACGGCGCCGACGCGCAAGCCGTGACGGCCGATACCCCTCATGCAGAAACCGACGCCGCGGCCCGCTTCGGCGCACGCGTCGGCACTCATTTGACGATCGAAGAGGCCGCCGCGCAATTGCGTGCGAGCGGTCCGACAAGGAGCGGCCCCGATGCTTGACTATATTCGCGACGGCCAGGCGATCTATCGCCAATCGTTTGCCACCATCCGCGCGGAGGCTGACCTGTCGCGCATCCCCGCAGACCTCGAAAAGCTTGCGGTGCGCGTGATTCATGCCTGCGGCATGGTCGATATCGTGGACGATCTACGGTTCTCCCCGGGAGCAGGCGCGGCAGGGCGCGCAGCACTTGCGGCCGGCGCACCGATACTCTGCGACGCACGCATGGTCGCCGAAGGCATTACGCGGGCGCGATTGCCGGCACAGAACCGCGTCATCTGCACGCTCGGCGAGGCGGCCGTTCCCGAGCTCGCGCACAAGCTCGGCAATACGCGCTCCGCTGTCGCGCTCGAACTTTGGCGCGACCAACTCGCCGGCAGCATCGTCGTGATCGGCAATGCGCCAACCGCGCTGTTCTACCTGCTCGACATGCTCGATGCAGGGGCTCCCCGGCCTGCCCTGATCCTCGGCTTTCCTGTCGGGTTCGTCGGCGCCGCGGAATCGAAGGCCATGTTGGCCGCTGACAGTCGCGGCGTGCCCTACGTCGCCGTCGCCGGCCGGCGCGGCGGCAGCGCGATGGCAGCGGCCGCGGTCAATGCGCTTGCTTCGGAGGACGAATAAATGGGCACGCGAGGACGCCTGTACGGCATCGGCGTGGGGCCCGGCGATCCGGAGCTGCTGACGCTCAAGGCAGTGCGCCTGCTGAAAGCCGCGCCGGTCGTGGCTTATTTCGTGGCGAAGGGTAAGAAAGGCAATGCCTTCGGCATCGTCGAAGGCCATCTGCCGGGCGAGCAAGTGCGCTTGCCGCTCGTCTATCCCGTCACGACCGAAGCCGTCGAGCCGCCGCTGTCCTACGAATCGATCATTGCCGATTTCTACGACACGGCCGCAGCGCTCGTGGCCGAACACCTCGAAAGCGGCCGTGACGTAGCCGTGATTTGCGAGGGCGACCCGTTCTTCTACGGCTCGTACATGTATCTGCACGATCGACTCGCCGCACGCTACGACGCCGAAGTCGTGCCCGGTGTCTGCTCGATGCTCGGCGGGACTGCCGTGCTCGGCGCGCCGCTCGTCTATCGCAACCAGTCGCTCTCGATTCTCTCCGGCGTACTGCCCGAGGACGAGCTGCGCCGACGCCTTGCCGACGCGGATGCGGCCGTCATCATGAAACTCGGCCGCAACTTCGAAAAGGTCCGACGCGTGCTTGCCGAATTGGGGCTTGCCGAGCGTGCACGCTATGTGGAGCGCGCGACGATGGCGAATCAACGCATCGTCGCACTCGCCGACGTCGACCCGATGGCATCGCCCTATTTTTCGTTGCTCGTCGTGCCGGGGGAAAAATGGCAAGGTTGACCGCGCCGCCCGCCATCGTCGTGCTGGGCCAAAGCGCGCTCGCCACGGCGCGCCGCATCCAGGCCCGATATCCCGGGGCACAGGTTCATGCCCTTCGATCGCGCGCAACAGCCGATGTCCCGTTTACCGAACTCGGCGCGCAATTGCGCCAGTTGTACGCGCAAGGCACGCCGATCGTTGCGCTCTGTGCGGCCGGCATCGTCATTCGCTGCGTGGCGCCGCTGCTCTCGAATAAGGGCATCGAGCCAGCCGTGCTGGCCGTCGCCGAAGACGGCAGCGCCGTCGTACCGTTGCTCGGCGGACTCTCGGGCGTCAATGTGCTCGCACGCGAAATCGGCGAAACGCTGGGCGTTGCCGCCGCCATCACGACCAGCGGCGAGCTGCGCTTCGGCACCTGTGTGCTGAATCCGCCCGACGGCTACGCACTTGCCAGCCTCGATGAAGGCAAGCGTTTCGTATCGGACCTGCTGGCCGGCGCGCATACGCGCATAGAAGGTGATGCACCGTGGTTGCGCGATGCCGAGCTGCCGCTCGATACCGAGGCCTCGCATACGATCCGGATCACGCCCCACGTACGCGCCGACGACAGCGCCACGGCCCTGCTCATCCATCCGCGCTGCGTCGTCGCAGCCATCGCAGACGGGACAACGCCCTCGCTCGACGATCTAAAGGCTGCACTCGCCTTACATGGGCTGGCCGCGCAGTCGTTGGCGGCGCTGGTGGCCTCTGACACCCGCATCGGGGAATCGTCGCTCGAAGCAACCGCGGACGCGCTCGGCGTACCGTTGCGCTTTGTCGCGACGGGCGATGCATCGGCACCCCTCGCGCACGACCGTCAGGCGGCAGCGCTGATCGGCGCCGGCCTCGATGTGCCGCATCGGCTGCATGTCTGCGGGCCCGCGCTGGTACTGGCTGTCGCGCAAACGCCCGTGGACCCGGCATCGATTGGTCAAGCGCGTGGGCGGTTGACCGTCATCGGGCTCGGCCCCGGCTGCGACGCATTGCGCGTGCCGGCCGCGCGTGCCGCAATCGACGAAGCCACCGACATCGTCGGCTATGGGACTTATGTCGACATGGCCGGTCCTTTCCGCCCCGACCAGATTCTGCACGCGAGCGATAACCGCGAGGAATTGCAGCGCGCACGCCACGCGTTCGAATTGGCAAGCGCGGGCCGCCGCGTTGTAGTCGTTTCCTCCGGCGATCCCGGGGTGTTCGCAATGGCTGCGGCCGTACTCGAAGCGCTCGACGGATGCGGCGAGCCTCGTTGGCAATCGGTCGAACTGCGGATCGTGCCAGGCGTGTCGGCAGCGATGGCGACAGCCGCGCAAGCCGGCGCGCCGCTCGGTCACGACTTCTGCATGCTGTCGCTGTCGGACAACCTCAAGCCCTGGTCGATCATCGAAACGCGCTTGCGGCTCGCGGCGCAAGCCGACCTCGTCATGGCTTTCTATAACCCGGTCTCGCGCGCTCGGCCCTGGCAGCTCGATCGCGCATTCGAAATCGTACGCGAGCATCGTGCACCCGAAACGCGTGTCGTCCTCGGCCGCGACATCGGCCGACCCGGCGCCACGCTGCGAACGACCACGCTCGGCGCAGTGAAGGCCGCCGACGTCGATATGCGCACGATGGTAATCATCGGGTCATCGACGACGCGCGGCATTCCGGGCGGGCCGCATGGCGAATGGATCTATACTCCGCGCTGGTATAAGGGCTGAAGATTCGTTGACGGACGGCACGGGCAAGCGCCTCGCGGCGAGACCACGAGGCGCCTCGCCGACGAACCTAGGTAAACGGGTTCAGCACGCGCGCACCGGTACGCGTGAAATCATCGACGTTCCGGGTGACCACGGTCAGATCGTGGATCAGCGCAGTAGCAGCAATCAGTTTGTCGAGCGCGTGCTCTGCCTGCGGCACGCGCAGATGGCCCCACATCTGGCCGATTTCCTCGTCGACCGGCAACACGTTCTGCGCGAAGTCGCGCAGAACCGCGCGCAGCCAATCTTCGAGTGCCGATGCCTGTTGCAGATCGCCCTTGTGTCGGATCAAATCGACACCGCGCCTCAGCTCGGAAACCGTGACGACCGAAAGGTAAAGATCGTTGCGCGCATGCGCCGCTTGTTGGAAAAACGCAAGGACGCCGCGATTCGCACGGTCGCGCTTGCGCGCTTCGCTGATAACGTCCGTATCAATTAAACATGCCGTCGGCTCTGGCATGTTTCCTCTAGGGAATCTCTGATCAAGTTCGGCTGATGGGTTTCCAGTCGGCGGCAGGGACC
>CBJMQH010000040.1:0-16702 GCA_966431825.1 uncultured Trinickia sp. | reverse complement strand
CTACCGCGGCGCGAACGACGTCGACCACGACGTGATGGGGCACGAGTACGTCGGCGTGGTCGAGGAGATCGGCGCGGACGTCGCGCACATCAACGTCGGCGATTTCGTCGTCGGCTCGTTCATCGCGTCCGACAACACCTGCGACATCTGCCGCGCGGGCTACCAGGCGTACTGCGTGCACCGCCAACCGGTCGGGGCCGAGGGCACCCAGGCCGAGCGGGCGCGTATTCCGTTGGCCGACGGCACTCTGGTCGCGACGCCCGGCCAACCGGCGCCGGCCTGGTTCGGCCTGCGCAGCTACGCCTGGGGCGGCGAACGCGTGCGCGTCGGCGACATGACTGTGCCGCCGGCTTATGAGGAAACCGAATTGAAGCTCGTGGCGCTCGAGAACGGGCGCTACGCCCTCAAGAGCGGTTCGGGCGAAATGCTATTGAGCGGCACGGTCGGTCAGCCCGCCCACGGCGCAAACGGCGTATCGATGCTGATCACGCAGCTTGCGGCGCGCCCTGGCACCGAGTTTTCGGTCACGCACTGGAACATGCTCGATGCCGTGAAGCGCTTTACGAAAGTGTTGAAGGTCACCGACAAGGTCAAGGATACGGGCCTCGTCGAGATCACCTATGACGACCCGTCGCCCGAGCGTGCCGCAGAGGTGGCGAATGCGGTGTCGGAGCAGTACATGGCCACGGCCATTGCGTCGCGCCAGCGCAACGACACGGCGACGCTCGCGTTCATCACGAAGGAACTGCCGAGACTGAAGGATGAACTCACGCGTGCCGAACAGGCATTGAGCGCCTATCAGACGAGTTCTCAATCGATGCAACCGACGAGCGAGGCGCAGGCCTACCTCCAGGGCGGTATCGACCTCGATCGCCGGATCGCCGAGCTGCAGATCCAGCGCACGCAGCTGCTCGACCGTTACACGCCCGACAGCCGCTGGGTGAAAAACGTCGACGATCAGTTGCAGCAGCTGAACTCGATGCGAGACCAGTTCAACACGCGCTTCACGAGCATGCCGGTGTCCGAGCGCAAGAACATCGATCTCGCGCGCGATGCCAAGGTGGCCGAGTCGGTTTATCTCGGCATGACGCAGAAAGCCGAGGAGCTGTCGGTGCGCCGAGCCAGCACGACGGGCGGTGCGCATATCGTCGATAACGCGGTCGTGCCGTTCAAGCCGATCAAGCCCGAGAAGCTGATCATCCTGCCGGCAAGCCTGTTGCTCGGTCTCATCTTTGGCGCCGGCTCGGTGTTCGTGCGCCGTCATGTCATGACGGGCGTGACGGATCCGCGCTATGTGGAGTATCAGGTCGGCGTGCCGCTGATGGGCGAAGTGTTCATGAGCCCGCAGCAGGCGCACCTGAACGACGAAGTGGATTCGAGCGTGCGGCGCTTGTTGACGACGCGCGGTGCAGTCGCCGGCTTGCCGCAGTCGAACGCCGCGGGCGCTCGTGGCGCGGGGCCGCAGGCCGGATTCGACAAGGCCAAGGTGTTGTCGGACCGCTTCCCGCAAGACCCGTCGGTCGAAGCGTTGCGCGGCGTGCACACGGCGTTGATGGTCGACCTCGTGCATGCGCCCAACAACGTCGTGATGGTCGCCGGGCCGACGCCGGCGGCAGGCAAGAGCTTCATCGCCGCGAATCTGGCCGTACTGCATGCCGAAGGTGGAACGCGTGTGCTGCTGATCGATGCCGATATGCGCCGCGGGCATCTGGCGTACTACTTCGGGCAGACCAACCGCGGCGGCTTGTCCGAAGTGCTCAAGGGCGAGGTGCAGCCGTTCGAGGTCATGCGTCCCGTCGGCATCGAAGGGGTGACGCTGATGTCGTGCGGCAGCCGGCCCGTGAACCCGGCCGCACTGCTCATGAAGCCCGGCTTCAAGCATCTGCTGAAACAAGTCTCTGCAGAATTCGACCTCGTGATCATCGATACGCCGCCGTTCCTCGGTGTCGCTGATGCCGGGATCATGGCAGGCGACGCCGGTTCGACCGTGCTCGTGTTGCGCTCGGGCGCCCAAAGCGAATTCGAGATCGCCGAGACCGTGAAGAAGCTCGAACGGGCCCGCGCGCGGATCGCCGGCGCCGTGTTCAACGGCATTCCCGCGCGCCGCAGCAACCGCTACTACGGTTACGCGTCGCGCAGCGCGCCGATGGAGTTCGACGCAGTGGTGTGACGCGCGCGCACGGGTAGCGGGTGACACCCGTACCCGGCCGCAAAGAATCGATAATCATTCAGGAGTGCTATGCGTCTCGTCGTCAACGGCAAGTTCACTGCGCAGCGCTTGACGGGCGTGCAGCGCGTCGCGCTGGAACTGTTGCGGGCGGTGCGCCGTCTTGAAGGCCCTGCCGGCGCGATGGATCTCGTCGTGCCGAGCCAAACGCTGATCAACGAGCCGGCCCTGGAGCCGCGGCGCGTCGTGCCGTGGCTCCAGGGCAACTTGTGGGAGCAGATTTCGCTGCCGCTCGCGACACGCGACGAAATGCTGCTGAGCCTGTGCAACAGCGGTCCCTTGTTCAAGCGCCGGCATGTCGTGATGGTGCATGACATGGCTGTCTACGATACGCCGCATACGTTCTCGCGAACGTTCCGCATGGCCTATCGCCTCAAATTTGCGATGATGCTCCGGCGCATGCCGACGATTCTCACGGTATCGGGTTTTTCAAAACAACGCATCTGCGAAGTGCTCGACATCGAGGCCTCGCGCGTGCGCGTCGTGCGCCCCGGCGCCGACCACTTCGCCCGCATCGAGTCGCAACCCGAGATTGTCGATCGGCTCGGCCTCGGCGCAACGACCTACTGCGTTATCGTCGGCAGCCTCGATCCCCGGAAGAACCTCAATCGTGTGCTCGAAGCCGTGGGACGCTTGTCGCATCTGCGCGAGGCGAAGTTCGTCGTGATCGGCGGTGGCAATTCGCAGATCTTCGCCAGTGACGGCACATCGTCGCTCTTCGAGCAACCGAACATCGTGCGTGCCGGATATGTGACCGATGGGGAACTGAAGGCGCTGTACGAACGCGCAGCGTGCCTTGTTTTTCCGTCGTTGTACGAGGGGTTCGGGTTGCCGCCGGTCGAGGCGATGGTCTGCGGCTGTCCCGTCATCGTATCGACGCACCCCGCATTGCGCGAAACATGCGGGGACGCGGCCATGTACTGCGACGCTTTGGCGGTCGACGATATCGCCGGCAAGATCGAATGTCTCGTCAAGGACGAGGCGCTGCGCGAGACGTATCGGCAGAAGGGATTGCGCCACATTCAGGCGAGCCGCTGGGATCGTGCGGCTCGCGAGTTGATGAAAATATTGAACGGAGAGACGTATGACGTGGAGCCGTCTGTCGCGCTGCAATCGGCGCTTTGATCGCTGCGTTCGAGCGAGGGCGGGCGCATGAGCCGAGGCATCGAATCACCCGTGCGGCGACGCCTGGTCGCCGCACTTGCGGCGGCGGCCGGCACTTCGCTCGTCGAACCCGGCGCCTGGGCGGCCGCAGCGCAGAGCACAACCGCTGCAGGCGGCGGCGATCGACGCATGACGCAGTTGATGGGTGCGAACGGCTGGGCCGGCGCCTCCGCCGATGTGGCGATGTGGCACGAAATGGGATTGACGTGGGGCCGCGATTCCGTCGGCCCCGGGCAGCGCAATGCGCCGGACGAACCGATGAACGTCGATATGACGGGCCCGCGGTTCACCGGCAATCTGCCGGCGACGGTGCTCGGTAACAACCGCAACGGATTCAAGACGCTCTTGCTGCTCGGTTATACGCCGGCATGGAATGCGAGCGTGCCCGGCGATATCTTGTCCGCGCCGCGCAACGAAAGCGTTTGGGAGCGGTACGTCAGAGCCGCGGTGAGCAAGTACGCGGCGCCGCCTTACAACGTTACGCACTTCCAGATCTGGAACGAAGCAGCCGGACCGCTCATGGGGGGCTCGCCGCAAGCAACGTTCTGGCACGGGATGAGCGCACGCGCCGCCAACCCGAAGTCGGCACCGTACGACAACGCCATGCAGGATTACGTGGAGCGGATCCACATCCCGGCGGCACGCATCATCCGCCAGTACGGCGGAAAAATCGTGTACGGCGGGTGGCCCGACCAAGGCGGTCTGCAGGTCTATATGCGCTGGCTCGAATTCACGAGCCCGAGCCTGAATGCGCGGATGATCGACTGGGTGGACTACCTCGACACGCACTACCTGCCTGTCGACGCACTGACGCCGCTCTACGACCGTTATGTCGCCACAGGACGCGTGCGCGGCATCTGGCAGACCGAGATCGGCGACCGATATCTGAGCGACCCGCATTACGCGGCGAGCTACTACTTCCGCTTCGCGACATGGGCGCTGGAGCGCCAGTGGAACGATCCGGACAAGTATGTTTCGCTCGTCTATCACTGGGAGGGCGTGGAGCCGTTCCGGCTCACACATCGCGGCAATCCGCGCACGTACAACCCGTCGGGCAGGTCGCTCGTCGTGTTGCACAAGATCGTGCCGGGCGCATTGCGACGCTTCACGGGAACGCTCGCGTTCTCGCCGGGTGCGTCCGGCATGGCGCTGCATTCCGATGGCGACATCGTGCTCCAGGTGAAGGCGCCGGCCGGGCAGCGTACTGTGACGATCAGCGGAATCGATACGCCGGCCAGCCGCTATGCAGTTTTGATGACCGATGCGGTGACGGGCGAGCCGGCGCCACCGGACACGATCGCGGCGACGGGCGAGGGCGGGCAGTTGCAGATCAGCTTCAAGGTGCCGGATGCGGTGAACGGCGCCGGGCACTCGGCTTCGCAGCACCTTGCTTATCTCGTCGTCAGACCGTTGGCCTGACGGGCGGAGACGATGAAATTGGACGAGCTCGAGGTGAACGAGGCCGCCAGCGCCTGTGACGTCGAGCAGACGCATCGGGGCGCGGCTGCTTCCGCGCGCTGTCCGGGGCCTTCCGGTCCGCAACCGGGCGATGCGCGGGCCGTGGCCAAGCGCGTGGTGCGTCGCGTCAAATACTTGTTGCCCGACCCGGTGTTCCTGCTGCTGTCGCATCGCAGGCGGGTGGGGCGCTGGCCGAATCTCGTGCGCCCGCGGGCATTCAACGAAATGATTCTGCGCCGCTGCATGCGGCCCGAAATGCGGTGGGTGGATCTGACGGACAAGCTTGCGGTGCGCGAGTACGTGCGGCGCAAAGTGGGGGAGGCCTGTTTGATCCCGCTGATCGCGGCCCCCGAAACGTTCACTCAGGCCGTTTTCGATGAGCTGCCCGATGCGTTCGTCATGAAGGCCAATCATGGGTGCGCATTCGTCGAGCTCGTGCGCGACAAGTCGTGCACGAGCTACGAGGCGCTTGCCAAAAGATCGGCGGAATGGCTTGCTGTCGACTTCTATCGCGAATCGCGCGAGCAGCACTACCGCTACATCAAGCCGCGGTTGTTTTTCGAGCAACTGCTTGCCGACGCGACCGGCAAGGTGCCCGCCGATCTGAAGCTGCATGTGTTCGGTGCGCGCTCCGGCTCGCCCGTGATCTATGCGATGGTCATCTCCGACCGGTTCGGCGATGTGCATGGCGATATGTTCGATGCCGACTGGAACCGGTTGGATATCGAGTTCGGCCCTTATCACCGCAGCGACAGGACGATCGAGCGGCCGGCCAACTGGCCGCAGGTCATCGACGTAGCGACGCGGCTCGCCTCCGATTTCGACTACGTGCGCGTCGACCTCTATTCGACCGGCGACGCCGTCTATTTCGGGGAGCTGACGTTCACGCCGGGCGCGGGCGTGCTGCCTTTCCGGCCGGACTGGGTCGATTTTGCTTGGGGCGAACTGCTCTCGCGCGTGAACGCTGCCGGCGGCTGACGCGCGTTGGGTCCTGACGAATGCCTCACGTATTTTTTATTTTCTGCTTAACGCGCCAAAAATTCCTGCTTTCGCGCCATTCGAATATTTGTCGAAAAACGCCCCGATACGCTCAAAGGTGGCAGTAGAAAGGTAGTCCTACCGCATATACGGGGACGATCCGGCAAAGGCGGTAGTGGTTGTGCCGTTTGTGCGCCAGGGGCGTAAGGCTTCATGGCTTGGGTCAAGGCAAATTAATTTAAAAGAAGGAGGTGGGTCATGCCGCTTTTTGTGTACTTCGTTGCCGCCATTCTGGGCGTTGGAGCGCTGACGGCGGGGTTGTCGCACGGTTCGTCGGCATCGCACTTCATGTGCGTCCGACGCTGAAAAGCTGCTGAAAAACACAGAGGGGACACGCAACGCAGCGCCGTTGCGTGTCCCCTCTGCCATTAGCGGGCCGTGAGCGGGCTTTAGTCCGTGTTCTGCCAGCGCAGCATGGGATGCGTGGCGCCTGCCGGCATGACCCACGCGCCGTCCGCGCCGAAATCCCAGCCTGCGAAACTCGCCCGCTTGCCCATTTGCGCCGTGCCAAGCCCGTGCGACGCCGGCACGCCGGTGCCCGACCCGACGGCGTTCGCCATGCCTGTCGTTTGCGCGTTCCAATAGACGTCCGGTGCGATCGTGCCCGAGTTGATGCCTGCGATCGCGCCGGCATAATCCGCCGACCCAGGCATCGTCTGAACCTCGCCCGTGGCGAACGACTGTGCGATCGTGCCTTCGTTCTCGAACACGAGCCCGCCCGCGCCGAAAACGCCCGTTACTGCGCCAGTTGCATAGGACTGCGAAATGGTGCCTTGATTGTCGCCGACGAGACCGCCCGGCAGCAGGTGCTGGCCGCCGACCATATCGCCGCTCGCGTAGGACTGCGACACCGTGCCGAGATTGCGGCCGACCAAGCCCCCGGCGAGCCCTTGGCCGCTGTTCGACGCGCTGCTCCAAGAGCGCAGAATCGTGCCTTCGTTCTGGCCGACGAGACCGCCTGTTGTCGCGTCGTAGGTATCGTAGCCGGAGCCTTGGAGCGATCCCGTCGTATAGGCGTCCACGATCTTTCCGCGATTGATCCCTGCGAGAATGCCGTAAATGCCCGAGTAGTCGTACGGCGCGCTGCCGTTGGTGATCCCGACGCCGCGGACAACGCCCGTGGTGCCGATCACGCCGAACAGGCCGAACGGCCCGTTCCAGGTGCCCGGCGACGGTACGACGATGCGATCGATCGTGTGGCCCATGCCGTCGAACTGGCCCGAGAACGGCGTCGTATCGTCGCCGAGCGCGTTGATGCTCGCGCCGTTGCCCGCAATATCGCGGCCGAGCGCGTAATTGCCTGCAAGGTTCAGCGAAATGTTCTGCAGGTCGGCCAGGGAATTGACGAGTTGGTAACTCGTCTGCTGACCGGCTGCGTCGGCCGAGAAGGCTGTCTGCCAACCCGGGTTCAGCTGCAGCTTGCCAGGCGTATAGCTGCCGTTCATGTCGTAGTAGGCGCGCAGCGTGCCCTTGCTGGCCGACCAGTCGATCGTGCCGCCGTTCGTCACGCTGCCGCCGTTGTCGAGACCGGTCGCGTCGGCGCGCAAGACGAGGCTGCCCGTACCCTGATTCGCGAGGGTCGCGCCGGCGCCGATCGAAACGTTGCGGTAGGCGGCGAGCGTCAGCGTGGCGCCGCCGCTCCAACGCACGTCGGAAGCCAGTGCGAGATCACCTGTCTGGCCGTTGGCGCCCGTGGCATCGAGCTCGACCGACGTGCCGCTCGTCAAGCTGCGCGCGAGCGTGCCCGCGATCGTGCGCCCGACAACGAGCGCAGGCGTGGCGATGCGCCAGATACCGGCCGTGACGCTCGGTGCGGCGCAGTCGCAGACCGTGAAGGTCTGGGCGGCCGTTTCGACCATCCCCCCGCTGCCGTCCCCGTTCGTTGCCGCGACACTGCCGGCCAGCATCACGCGGCCGCTGTCGGCGACGAGCCAAACATGTCCGTCGCGCGCCGCGGTGCCTGTCGCGCGGATGGCATCGTGCCTGCCCGCCAGTGCGAACACGTTGCCGTCGGCGGCCTGCAGACTCACTTGCGCCGCGGCGATCGTACCGAGGTTCGTGACGGTGCCGGCGCTGCCCGTTTGGACGAACACTTGCCGGCTCGTGGAGGCGTCCTGAAGGAGGATCGCTTTGCCGACGGCGAGTTCGGCTGTCCCTTGCGGCGCATTGATACTGCCCGCGTTGACGACGGCGAGCCGGGCAAGCAGCACGACGTCGCCGCCCGTCGAACCGATCGAGCCCATGTTGACGAGCGTGGCGCCCGAGGTCCCCGCGAACGTGAGCGGGCCGCCCTGCATGAAGGCGCTGTCCGGCGTGTCCAGCGTGGAGGCCAGGAAGCGCCCTCCGGTGCTCACGACGCCGGTCGAGCCGATCACGATGCCTTGCGGATTGATCAGGTAGACGCTGCCCGTCGCGCCGAGCGTGCCGAGAATCAGCGAAGGCGAGCCGCCCGTCACCCGGTTCAGCGTGGCTCCCGTGCCGTTGTTGATGAAGACATGACTGCCGGTGCCGATCGAAAAGCTGTTCCAGTCGATCACCCCGCGCGGCGTCGTCTGGTTGACGGCCAGCGTCGTGCCGGTCGTATTGATCGAACCGGCGCCGGCGGCAAATTGTCCGCCGCCCGGCAGCGTGCCTGCGGCGTAGGCGACGCTGATCGGGGCACTCGACATCGCCCCCGAGAAGCAGAACGAAAGCGCTGCCACGATGCGTGCGACACGCGGGGAACGGGTCAGTCCAGTAACGGGTCGAAGCCCGAATTCAACGGTAGGTGTCTCTCTCATGACATGCCCCGCAGGTTGTGGTCGGCGTATTAATCCGTGAAAGCGGGGCGGTCGCCAGCGGGCAGTTTCGCGGAAATCGGCCAAGGATTCGTTGTTTTCGGACGGGCGAAAATGCGCGCTTTTTTCTTGATTATTCTGCACTGCAGCAGAAACTGAGAGGGAATGCCTCGTGAGGCGCGGGTGACCGATGCGTCGAGAGAGCCGGGCGGATCAGCCGCCATTTCCGCCAACGCACGGTCTGCGCGCCATAGTGTCAGGAGGAGGTAAAGCCGTCATGAAATCCGTCACGATTGCCATCTGCAATTACAACTACGAACGCTTCCTCGCGGAGGCGATCGATTCCGCCTTGGCGCAGGATTACCCCGCGACGAAAGTGCTGGTCGTCGACGATGGGTCCACGGACAGCTCGCGCGCGATCATCGCGCAATATGGTTCGCGCGTGCGCGCCATCTTCAAGCCCAATGGGGGCCAGGTCTCCGCTTACAATCGCGCCCTTGCGGAAGTTGATACGGCGTACGTGATCCTGCTCGACGCGGACGACACGCTTTATCCGACCTGCGTGACCGAAGTCATGCGCCGGTTTCAGTCAGGCAACGCCGTCAAGGTGCAATTCCGGCTCGACGTCATTTCGGATGCCGGCGAGCAGACCGGCGTCAGCGTGCCGCACTCCGATGCGCCTGCGGACTGCGGGTCGTTGCTTCGCGACGGGTGGCTTTATCCGTCGCCGCCGGCTTCCGGCAACGCGTACCGCACAAATGCGCTGCGCAAGATATTCCCGATTCCCGAGACGACCGAGGGCCGCTACGGCGCCGATTTCTACGCAATTTATGGCGTCGCGCTCGTCGGGCAGGTCGCCTCGATTTCGCAGGCACTCGGTGCGTATCGCGTGCACAATTCCGCGGCGCAGGACGTTTCGTTTGCGAACTCGGAAAAGAACAACAAGGCACCGCGTGCCTATGCCGCGCGCTGGATGGAATTGCGCCATGTGGTGCGGATGCGCCTCGGCGTCGATCTGCCGGAAAAATTCCACGACTTCTCGCATGAGAAGGCCATTTTCTGCAAGCAGATCTACGGCGCATCGTTCCCGGCCCGCGTGCGCTGGTTTGCCTTCGAATCGGCGGCCTACCTGCACTCGATCGTTGCCAATCCATTCTGGGGGCTGGCTAAGAAAACGGCCACGATCGGGCTCTCGTGCCTGTGCCTCTTCCCGTACAAGCCGCTTTCGGACTATGTCGTGCGGTTCATCTCCAATCCCCTCGCACGGCGCGGCAGTACGGCGCACTGAACCCCCGTGGCCCGCGCAGGCTGGCCACGACCCCCATTCATAAGACATCGGGTCGCCGCCGAAGATGCGCGGTGCGCGAGCCCATGAGCGTTAAAGTTTTAGTGTGCGATGCCGAAAAGGCGGAAGGGTGACCAGTTTTGACAGACGCTGACGTCGCCAATAAGTAGTACGAATAAAAAAGTTTGTCCTCGCACACTCGCTGGTCTATCGCATCATGAAGCTCACGCTGAAGTTACCGTTGGCCTTCGCCGCCTCGCTGTTGCTGATGTTTGCAAGCGCGCTGTACGGCATCTACTCCCTGAACCAATCCATCGACGAATACCAGAGCGTGGTTGCCGCCCACGCCGCGAACGAGCGCGCGGTTTCCGCCATGCTCATCTCATTCACCATGCAGGTCCAGGAATGGAAGGACATCCTGCTGCGCGGTAAGGACCCCGAAAAGCTCGAACACGGCTGGGCCGCGTTCGAAACGCAGGAGCGCGCAGTCGATGACGACGCGCGGGCGTTGCTCGCAAAATTGCCGAGCGGCGACAGCCGGACGCTCGTGGCGCAGTTTGCCGACGCGCATGCAAAGATGGGTGCGGGCTATCGCAAAGGCCTCGACGCATTCAAGGCGGCCGGATTCGATTCGAGTGTGGGCGACCATGTCGTGGCCGGCGTCGATCGGGAGCCGGCCCAACTGCTTGCGAAGTCGGCAGGCGAGATCGCACAGCGCAGCGCCGAGGCGTCGGCACTCGCCGAGCGCGACGCCGAGCGTGCGTCGATCATCAGTATTTCGCTGATGGTCGTGGCCTTTTGCACGGGGATGACTGGCGCGGTCCTGTTCAGCCGTGCGATCACTCGGCCACTGCACCGTGCTGTCGATGTGGCACGCACGGTGGCACTGGGCGATCTGTCAACCGATATCCGCGCGGAGAGTACCGACGAAATCGGTCAGTTGTTGGGGGCGATGCGCGATATGCAAGGCAAGCTGGCCGTTGTCGTGCGCAACGTGCGCAGCAATGCGGAAGGCGTCGCTTCGGCGAGCGCGCAGATCGCGGCCGGCAACTTCGACCTGTCGGCCCGTACCGAAGAACAGGCGGCATCTCTGCAGCAGACGGCTGCGACGATGGAGGAACTGACGACGACGGTTCGCGCGAGCGCGAGCAATGCGCGCGACGCGTCGTCGCTGGCCGAAAAAGCGCAACAGACGGCGCATCGCGGCGGCCAGGCGATGGGGCAGGTCGTGCAAACGATGACCGATATTTCGGATAGCTCAACAAAAGTCAGCGAAATCATCAGCGTGATCGAGGGCATCGCCTTCCAGACCAATATCCTCGCGCTCAATGCGGCCGTCGAAGCGGCCCGTGCGGGCGAGCAAGGGCGCGGGTTCGCCGTGGTCGCCGGCGAAGTTCGTGCGCTTGCGCAGCGCAGTGCGGGCGCCGCGCGCGAGATCAAGACGTTGATCGAGCAGTCATCCGAGCGTGTCGACAGCGGCGCGAAGCTCGTTCGCGGCGCAGGCGAGATCATCGGCGGTATCGTCGGATCCGTGCAGGAGGTCACGCAGATCGTGCAGAGCATTTCGACCTCGTGCACCGAGCAGACCACGGGCATCGAGCAGGTCAATCTGGCCGTGGGCCAGATCGACGCGGCGACGCAGCAAAATGCCGCGCTCGTCGAGCAAGCGTCCGCAGCGGCGCAGGCCATGGCCCAGCAGGCCACTGCGCTGCGAGAATCGGTCGAGCTGTTCAAGCTACAGGCGGCGTGAACGCGGAGGCCGCTTCGATACAGTGCTGCTGCACTGCGCAACACGAAATACTGCCTGTTCTATCGGGGTTACGGGACTGCCTGCGGTAGACTGCGCTCGACGGCAGCGCTCCGGGCGTTCGTTCACATGTGGCCTTGCGGATCGCGTGCCGAGCCAAGTGCGGTACACGTGCATGGAGGAGGCGAGATGCTGATCGGCGTTCCGAAGGAAATCAAGAATCAGGAGTATCGCGTCGGGCTCACGCCCGCGAGTACGTTGGAGCTCACGCGGCGCGGCCACGCGGTGCTCGTCCAGGCGGGAGCCGGTGCGGCGATCGGCTTGCCGGACGACGCCTACGTTGCCGCGGGCGCGCAAATCTGCGCCGATGCGCCCGAGATCTTCGCGCGAGCCGAGATGATCGTGAAGGTGAAGGAGCCCCAGGCGCAAGAGCGGGCGATGCTGCGGCCCGGCCAAATTCTCTACACCTATCTGCACCTTGCTCCTGATCCCGAGCAGACAGCCGACTTGGTCAAGTCGGGTGCCGTCTGCGTGGGCTACGAAACGGTCACAGGCCCGGGGGGCGGCCTGCCGTTGCTTGCGCCGATGAGCGAGGTGGCCGGCCGCATGTCGATCCAGGTGGCGGCCGCCCACCTCGAAAAGCCCGCGGGCGGCATGGGGTTGCTGTTGGCCGGTGTGCCCGGTGTAGCGGCGGCCCATGTCGTCATCATCGGTGCGGGCGTAGTCGGCACGCATGCGTTGCAGATGGCGGTCGGTATGGGCGCACGCGTGACCGTGCTCGACAAGAGCCTCGAGCGTTTGCGCCAACTCGATCTCGTCTTCGGCAATCGGATCACAACACTGCATTCGAACACGCACGCGATCGAGGCCGCGGTGCACGACGCCGACGCGGTAATCGGCGCCGTGCTGATTCCGGGGGCGGCCGCGCCGAAGCTCGTCACGCGGGCGATGATTTCGACGATGAAGCCGGGTGCCGTGGTCGTCGACGTGGCCATCGACCAGGGCGGGTGTTTCGAGACTTCGCACGCTACGACGCATGCGGAGCCGACGTTCCTCGTTGACGGTGTGGTTCACTACTGCGTCGCGAACATGCCTGGTGCAGTCGCCCGCACGTCGACGTTCGCGTTGAACAACGCGACGATCGGTCATGCGATCGCGCTGGCGGACAAGGGATGGAAGCGGGCTATGGCAGACGACCCGCATCTGCGCGCGGGGCTCAATGTCTGCGAAGGGCACGTGACTTACCGTGCCGTGGCCAAAGCGCTCGGCCTGACCTACGTCCCGGCCGAACAGCTTGCAAGCTGACGGGCTTCGCGGGCGTGCCCGCCCGCGCAGTCCGATCTTTTGGCTGCACCGGGCGTCAGAGCGTGTCCCGCGTGCGTACGCCGGGGCGATTTCGTCCGGCGAAGGGACGAGCATGTCCGATACCCGGTCTTGCAACGACGGTACGCATGCATGACTCGGGCCAGCGCAATATGCCGGGCGCATCGGCGTTTGAAGCGGATGTTGGCAGACGTAGGCGCAATAGGGCCGCGTTGACGCGTTATGTCTTCGCGCGCCCGGCGCCTTCATGTCGTTGCGTTTGGTGAGGCAAGTCTAGCCTCGGGTTTGATCGCGCAAAGCTTTCGGTCTACAACTGACTGCACCGTGCGGCGGTGTTCGGTCGCTGCGGCCCGAAAGGAGGCAGCGTGAAGCCATCGAATCCGCGTTGGCGGCGTGCATCGGTCGCCGCGATCTTGTTCGTCGTGGTTGCCGTGTTGGTCTTGCGATACGTTTTCTCGTCGCATGCGAAAACGCCGGCGCGCCCGCGGCCCGTCGCCGCTGCGGGCCAGCTCGGGCATGCGATGCCGCGTGGCGAGCGCGTGCAGGCACTCGCAGACAAGGGGTCTGCGCAGCGCGCGCTCGATCTCGATGCGTTGCGCAGAAGCTTGGCAGGGCGATCCGACGGCGAGGCCGAGCGTGAACGCATCGTGGCGTTTGCTCGGTTTCGTGACGGGCTGGCCGCGTACGGACGTGAACGCGCGGCGATGTCTGAGTCCGAGCGCGCGCAACGCGCGCGGGCACTGCTTGCCGAACTGCCGCAGCACGTGGCACGCAAGGAGATCGTGCCCGTGCAGGCCGAGGCGGTGAGCGTCGCTTTGCTGACCGATGCTGAGCCGGATCCGGTGGTGCGCGACGAGGCGATCGCACAGATGCGGCGTCAGTGGGACAGCTACGCGCGTGCGTCGGTCGGGCCGTCGCCGGCGAGCGATCCGCGCTTTCAAGCGTACTTGCGCGAGAGCCGGCGCATCGTCGAGCAGGTGCAAGCGGGCACCGCTGAGCCAGCCGCGCAACAGGCAGCGATCGCGCAACGGCTGCTGGCGCTGCGCGTGCAACTGTTCGATACCGCAGCCGCGGCTGTGCGCAGTCCGGCACCGTGATTGGCGGGTGCGCCGGTCTTACCCCACAGGGAGAACGAGATGTCTGCAACCGGGTTCTTGCAGCGTTGTTTGATTGGCGGCTTGCTGGGCTTTGCGGCATTGAACGGACAGGCAGCGGATACCACCCAACCCGACCCATCGATTCCATTCTATTCGTGGTACGAAGTAACTTTGCCGGAAAGCAGCGGTGCCTCGTGCGGAAACGGCACGCCGATGCGCTTCTATATCAATCGGGCGCAGTCGGACAACATGATGTTGATGATGGAGCCGGGCGGGGCCTGCTGGGACTATGCGACATGTACCGAGACGGCGACTGAAGGTGCGCAAGCGGGGCTGGGCGCATTCAATCCTGACGGCATTGCGCAGAACTACATGAACGGCACGACGAGCCGCAGCCTGATCACGGCTTTCCTGTCTCCGCTGATGATCCGGATGGACTTGGCCCATTTGCTCGTGGGCGAGCCGACGGTCGAGACGCAGAATTGGACGCAGGTGTTCGTGCCTTATTGCACCGGCGATATTCATATGGGCAGCGCGGTGCGCGGTTACACGTCCGCTGCGGGCGATTGGCGGCTTCAGCACTACAGCGGGCTGAGAAACATGCGGGCCGTGGCGCAATGGCTGACCGGGCACGGGTTCGGGCAACCGGGCAGGCTGCTCGTCTATGGCACGAGTGCGGGCGGTTACGGCACGCTTGCGAACTACGCCTCGCTGCGAACCACGCTGCAGCCAAAGGCGCACAGCGCGTTACTCGATGATGCGGGCACGGTCTTCAATACCCCGTTTGGTGCGGACCCTGCTGCGTATCCTTCGGTGGGGCTTTATGACAAGGTGCGGGTGGAGTGGGGGATGGACGGGCCGGAGGGGATGATCACCGTCAACAGCCGCTTGAGTCCGTATTTCGACCCGGGCAACATGGGCAGCGCTTACGCGGCATTGTCGAAGACGTATCCGCATGACCGCTTCGGCTTTGCGACGTATCAACGCGACGCGGTCATTGCCGCGTACCACTATCGCGCCTTCGTGCCGGCGGTGATCGCGGCGCCCGACGATGCGAGCAAGGATGCGCTTTCGCTGTCGATGTTCGCTCGGGAGCTTGATCGGTTGAAGGAAACGCTCGATCCGCTGCCGAATTTTGGATACTTCATGCCTTGGGCGCGCGGTGGTTTTATGCACAACCATCAGGTGACAGTCGTGAGCTTCACCGGGTCGCGGATCAACGAAAACGGCGTGGATGCGGATATCGGCACGTTCGTCGCCGATCTGCTGAACCAGCACGATCCGGCCGATACGCCGGTCATGAAGGCGTTGCGCACGGATCAGTCGTCGGACTTCACGTTTTCTACGTTCCTGGCGTGGCTTGACAGCATCTTCGATCTGACCGGAGAGGCAGGGCCGATCTCGGGGCATCGTGCATGAGGGGTTGCAGGGGGCGGTGCGTCGACGCGTTCGAGCGCATGCGGCACAGGATGCCCATTCGTTGGAGTAAACTCCGCTTTTGATCTGCCGCAGAGCCACGACGTGTACGACGTGCATGATTTGATCGGTGCTTTTCCTTACCTCGCCCTCTCCAAGCCGAACAGCGCAAAAGAGTTGCTGAACCGATGGCTGCGCGACGTCTCCGAATTGGAAGCCATCTTTCTCCAATATCCGGCGGTCAAATACGAACCGCTCGATTCGCTGTACGTCGTGTTGAAGTGCGTGGGCGCCCTTTGCCCGTCACTCGTCGAAGAACTGTGTTGCGGACGACATAATTGGCGGGGCGTCGTAACGGCGGCTGGCCTCGTGGCGCTGTTACCCGACGCGCAATACAGGGAATCGATCGCAGGGGCTGAAGTCGGGCCGATCAATCAATGGTTGATCGAGCTCGCGCTATGCGAGATCGATGGTGCGCTCTGGCAACCCGATCCGGAGTTGCAAACGAGCCTGCGGGCGTTGCGCGCGTGGATTGCTCGCGTCCCGAGACCCGAATCGGGCGTTCGTCGCGATAGACGGGCGTCCGGAGTCGGTCAGTATGCGCAAGCAAGGTTGGCCGTGGCTGCAGCCTACAAGAATGGTGGCGTCCAAGCTGCTCGAGCGGTCTTGCAGCGGTTTCCCTTTCTACTCGAACCCGAGGCCGCAAGCCTCGATTGACCACCGCTTTACATCCCCCTCGTCAACGCGTCAGCCTGCGCGAGATGGACCTCCACACGCCCTTGTAGCCAACGGAACAGCAGGCTGGCCTTAGGAGGCCGAACCGCCTCGATTAATCGCTCGTACGACCGGGCCAACGCAACGAAATCGTGGTCCAGGTCGTTGCAGAACGGGCGCTCGCCAGCGCGCCGCATGATGGCCTGCTGCGATGGCGCGAACCCCGAGTCGGAGGCCGCTTCGAACGTCTTGACGTACTCGCGGGCGAGTCGCACAGCCGCCGTGTTCGGGCGGCGAATGCCAAGTTTCTTGAGCCTGTCGATCGCTGCCGGTTGCGCGCATTCCTGAACCGTGTGCGAGAGCTGAACGAGCAGCTCGGTCCAAAGCGCTTCGAGGTGCATAGCGTGCTCGCCCCCGGGTGATGGCGCTTCCCCCGTCGGCACCGGCCGCTCGCCT
>CBJMQH010000039.1:0-16818 GCA_966431825.1 uncultured Trinickia sp. | reverse complement strand
GTTTGGGCCGGACTCATATGCCTGGCTGATTACGCCATCTTTCAGTTGTCTATCGACCCAAGAAAGCTGTAAGGTCATTCAAACCGCAAATGCAGGCGTATGCGGTGCAGCCTCGAGTCCAACCACTACCGAATTCGAACAAAGGAGGGGCAATGGCAACAAATCCGAGTTCTAACGCGTGCGAGAACAGCGAGACAACCGGCGCGTCAGCGCGCCCGGTCCGTACAGAAGTCCCGACAATCGAACCCGCTCGGACCGCATTGCTGGTTATGCATTACCAGACCGATATCCTCACGCTGTTCCCGTCGGTCGCGGACAGGCTGATCGCCCAAACGCGCAGGCTATGCGATGCGGCGCGCGAAAACGGCGCCGGCGTCTTTTTTGCGAACCTCAGGTTCAGCCCCGGCTACCCCGAGGTGAGTCCACTGAACAAGAACGGCCAAGGCATCAAAGCACTAGGACGCTTCATCGGCGACTGCATCTGTCCCGACCTGGGCAGGCGGGAGGACGAACCGCTCATCCACGCGCATCGCGCCAGCGTGTTTTTCGGCACTGCTCTGGAGGTGCGCCTGTCGGCGCGAGGCATCGACGCGTTGATCATGGTCGGCATTGCATCGACCGGCGTCATGCTCTCGTCGGTCGCTCACGCGAGCGACGCGGATTTCCGCCTTTACACGGTCAAGGACTGTTGCTACGACCCGGACGAGACAGTCCACGATCACCTGTTCTCCACAGCGTTCGATTCGCGAACGACGGTGCTGTCGTTGGCGGATGCGCTGGCCGCGCTTTCGGCGTAGCGGATCGCCTTCCCAGTTGCGGTGCCGAGCATCGTTCTTGCTCAGAGCGGTTGCTTGTCGGTTTTCCGACGCACGCGTTGCGCCTTTTCGCGCGGCCGGCCAACAGGGGAAGGAACATGGGCGTATCGAGCAACGGCAGGGCGCGGTCGGTCGTTCTTGCGCTGACGATGACGCTGTTTTCCGCGTGTGGCGGGAGCAGCGGCAGCGGAAGCAGCGGCGCGGCTTCGCCGGCGGGCGGTATCGTTCTGCAGGTTGTGTCGTTCGGCGACAGCTTGTCCGACGTCGGAACGTATGCGCCGATCGCAAGCGTCGTGGGTGGCGGACGCTTTACGACCAACCCGGGGCAGGTATGGACGCTGGATGTGGCGCAATACTACGGCGATACGCTGACCGCCGCCTATACGATCGATGCGACAAAAAAATTGTCAGCCCAGGGGGGGCTCGGCTATGCGGAAGGCGGTGCCACCGTCGCAACGCCGGCCAACCTCAATAACTTTCTCGTCGGCGTGATCGGCGACGTCGAAATGCCTGTCACAGAGCAGGTGTCGCGCTATCTGTCCGAACACGGAAGCTTCAATGCGGGGCAGCTCGTGCTGGTGTGGGCCGGTGCGAACGATGTCCTGCGCGCCGGCGCGCTGCCGGCCGCTGCGCCGACGATACAGACGGCCGCCAATGCGCTGGCCCAGGTGGTCGGGCAGATCGTCAGTGGCGGAGCCACGCACGTCGTGCTCGTCAACGTGCCGAACGTCGGACTCTCGCCCAAAGGCCTCGCTGCGAGCGATGGCGGCGCAAATCTCACGCTGCTTTCGCAACTGTTCAACGACGATTTGACGTCTGTGTTGCAGGCAAACGGTCTGCAGAGCAAAGTCATCGAAGTCGATTCGTACACCTGGCTCAATCAGCTGATCGCGAATTTCCAGGCGAATGGCTTTTCCGTGTCCAATACCGGGCAGGCCTGCGATCCGTCGAAGACGCCCGACGATACGTCATTGCTTTGCTCGCCGCGTACGTATGTCGCGAGCAATGCTGATCAAACCTATATGTTCGCCGACGATCTGCACCCGACCACGCACGTCCATACGCTGTTCGCGCAATACGTGGAGCAGCGGGTCGCCGCGGCCGGGCTGGGGCATTAGGTGTCGTTGCTCGCCACGCCGGCGGCGGTCATCGCGACAGCGACGGCGATTGCTTAAGCTGTTGTGCGGAGTGGGTGGACTTCGACAGTGATGTGCGAGAGCCTGTTCAAGCGCCCGAGGACGGCGTGATAGTAGGCCGCGTTGCGTTGCGTCTCACCGCTCGCAATCGATACGATCGCACTCATATGCCCCGGGCCGACCCGCCATACGTGCAAGTCGAGCACAGTGTCGCCGTGGTCTTCGATGGCGCCGCGAACCTTCTCCGTCATGCGTCCCTCTGGGGCCATGTCGAGCAGAATCGCACCCGTATCGCGTAGCAGCCCCCAAGACCAGTTGGCGATGACGAGTGCGCCGATCACTCCGGCAAGGGGGTCCATCCACACCCAGCCGAACGTACGCGCAAGCAACAATCCGATGATGGCAAGGACCGAGACCGCCGCGTCGGCAATCACGTGGATGTAGGCAGACCGAATGTTATGGTCGCGATGCGCTGCGGCGGAAGCATCGTCGTGATCGTGGCCGTGCTCCTCGAAAGCAATGCGCTGCTCGCCGTCAGGCAACTGGACGATAGCCTCGAAAGCGTGCGGCTCGGGGATCTCGTCTTTCGACTCGAGGAACCCGCCGCGCTCGGAGAAAGCGTACATGTGCCGCGTACCGTCGGGGCGAACGGTCGTGACCGAAACGGATGCCGCCTCGAGCCGTGAGGACGGTGTCGCAGGTGCAATGCGGAACACCGGCGGTACGCCATCTTCGAAGATCGATAGCTCGAATGCGCCGGCACTGCAATAAAGACGCTGCACCGACTCCTCGTGCGCATGTTCGTGCCCGTGCCCGTGCCCATGACTGTGCCCATGCCCGTGACCGTGACTATGTCCATGGTGGTCGCCGCTCAACAACCAGACGCTCGCAAGGTTGACGAGCAGTCCCAGTACCGCAATGGGGATTGCTTGCCCGAAGTGAATTGGGACGGGCGAGAGGAACCGCGATACGGCCTCGTAACCGATGAGCAGTGCAATCATGGCGAGCACGATGGCGCTGGTAAAACCCGCCAGGTCGCCCAGCTTGCCGGTGCCGAACACGAAGCGGCTGTCGTTCGCGTGCTTGCGTGCATAGGTGTATGCAAGCGCGGCGATCAACATTGCGCCGGCATGCGTCGACATATGGAGCCCATCCGCTACCAGCGCCAGTGACCCAAAAAGGGTGCCGCCAACGATCTCGGCCACCATCATCGCGCTGCACAGCGCGATCACCATCCAGGTGCGGCGCTCGTTGTCTTCGTGCGCGGCGCCCAAGAAGATATGGTCGTGTCCCGCTCCGAAAGCGGCGTCTTCAAATCGGGTCATGTTTTTCTCACTTGAAGTAGCTGTGCACCACTTCGATCAACTGCTCGGTGCCGCTGCCGTGTTCGTCGGCATCGTCTGCGTCAACCAGATGCGTTCGGATGTGATCCTCGAGCACCACGGCGAGCAGCCCGTTCATCGCACCGCGGCTGCTTGTAATCAGTTGAAGCACATCCATGCAGCCACGCTCCTCTTCCAGTGCCCGTTCGATGGCTTCGACCTGCCCCTTGATGCGGCGCACGCGGTTCAGGAGCTTCTGCTTCTCGCGAATGGTGTGGCTCACGGTGACTTCTCTAATAGGGAGGGGGGGTATACTAACATCAAAGTCCGAATTGCCTTAGAAACCGGTCCACCGGTACCGACCACATCTTCCGCCCATAGGTGAGCAGCTTGTGACCATCATGGCCGGGCAGTTCGCCGGCATCGACGAACTCGGCGCGATCGCCCCCGGAAACGAATGCGTCGAACCACCGGCGCGGCGCGTCGGGCCCCCAGTACAGATCGTTTCGCGCATAGAGCCAGATTCCGGGAATCGTCGTGGTCTTGCCGAGTTCGGCCATGACGTCCTTCATTTGGTCCGGGTCGCAGCTGTGGCCCGGTGCACGCTCGGGATATCCCCCGTCGCCACCGGCGAAGTTGATGTAGGCAATCACACCGGGCGGTTGCCGCGCGACGGTGGCCGTGGTCGCGAAGCCACCGACAGACTGCCCTTCCAGCACCATGCGGTCCTTGTCCGCCCACGGTTGTGCGCGTACCCAGTCGAGCGCCGCCAACGTGGCTTGCGCGGTGGCGTTGGCCACGGCACGGAAATCCGGTTTGGTCGTGCAGGTGCCAAAAGAATCGAACTTTCCGCCGGAGTACTCCCTGTCTGGCCCGCCGGTCGGACCGTATCCGACCCGGATCGGCGCGACTACCGCAAACCCCTTCCGGAGCCAGTAGCCGACGTGCCCCTTCAGGATCGGATGTTCGAGCTGCGCGCGTTCGAGACGATCGGCAGCGCGCCCATGAGAGAAGACAAGCACGGGGAACGGCCCAGTGCCCGATGGCTTGTAGACTTCGGTGCGCATCGCGATTTCACTGCCGAACGAACCTGCGCCCGGCACGGGGATCGATACGATCTCCGGCACGATGTCGCGCGGTGCAGCGGTCTGTGCAGATGCCGCCGCGTCTTGAGCGACCGCGTTGCCGCGAAGCGCCCCCCCGACGACCGCAGCGAGCAGCGCGACGCGTGCCGCAGATAGCGCAAGGCTCGATACGGGCCGCTTCTTGTCGGCCGGACACCCGTGTTGCAATGGTCTCGGTTGCATTCCCCGTCCCGATTGTTGTTTGTGTTTAAGCAATCGTGCCGATCATATCCAATTTCGATGTCGCTACGTCGCTGTCCACGAAGCCGCTTAGGTCTGAATTTCTTTCTTGACAGAAATTGCTGACGGAACGATATTTCGCTGTGGACAGAAATTACAGAAAGACGAGGGCAACGAACATGAATGCGACTCCGTTATCGACGGCATTTCTCGACTTGCTGCTGGTACAGGGAATCATGGGTGGGTTCGATACGCTATGGCACCACGAGATCCACTGCGCACTGCCGCAGCAGCCTAACGCCGCGCCTGAACTGCGGCTGCATGCCGTGCGCGCACTGCTGTATGCGGTGCTGTTCGCCGGCCTGTCGTGGTTTGCATGGGGCCACGAGTGGGTGGCTGTGCTGTGGGCGATCATCGCGATCGAGGTCGTACTGACCTTGCGGGACTTCGTGATCGAAGACCGAACGCGCAGCCTTCCCGCGAGCGAACGCGTAACCCATACGTTGCTCGCGATCAACGGCGGTGCGCTGTTCGGTCTCGTCGCCGTGCAGTCGGTAAGCTGGTGGTCGCTGCCGAGCGGGCTGCATTTCGATCCGCAAGGCTGGCGCAGCTGTGTCCTGAGTGTCTTTGCGCTGGGCGTCGCTGCTTCGGGCATCCGTGACGCGATCGCAAGCCACAGGCTCGCCGTTCGCGAACCTGCTGCACGGTTCGACTTTTCGGGCAACGACCCCGCCCGTCGCGCACAAACGTTCCTCGTCACCGGCGGAACCGGCTTCATCGGGCAGGCGCTCGTGCGTGCGTTGCTTGCTGATGGCCACCGCGTGATCGTCTGGGCCCGCAAGCCACGTGTCGCTTCGCAGTTGTTCGATGGCCGCGCCGCCTGTGTCGGCACGCTCGCCGAGCTCGATCCCGCGACGGCGGTCGATGTCGTGATCAACCTTGCCGGCGCGCCGATTCTGGGCCCGCGTTGGAGCGATGCCCGCAAGCGCCAATTGGTCGAGAGCCGCACGGCTACGACAACCGCACTTGTCGACTGGCTCGCCGGCGCGGTACATCGGCCGCGCCTGATGATCAGCGGCTCGGCGATCGGCTACTACGGCGCCCGGCCGGCTGACGACGAGCGTAGCTTGACCGAAGGCGCGGACGCGGGCCGCGATTTCCCGGCCCGCCTGTGTGCGCAATGGGAATCTGCTGCACACGCTGCGACGGGCATCGGTGTTCCGCTCGCGATCGTTCGACTCGGTCTCGTGTTCGGTCACCAGGGCGCGTTGCCGGCCCTGCTGCTTCCGGTTCGCCTGGGATTGGGCGGCACGTTGGGCCTTGGGCGTCAGGCACAGTCATGGGTACACATTGCGGACGTGCTGGGTGTGTTCGCCTGGTTGTGCCGCGGGAGCGGCAAGCCCATTGCCCCCGGTGAAGTCGGCATCTACAATCTCGCCGCGCCGGAGGTCGTCACGCAGGCGGGATTCATTCGCACGGCAACCGCCTTGTTGCGCCGTCCTGCTTTCATGCGCACGCCGGGGGCGGTGCTGAGGCTGATGCTTGGCGAACAAGCGTCGATGCTGCTGGACGGCATACGCGTCGCGCCGACCCGGCTGGCTCGCGAAGGCTACGCGTTTCGCTTCCCAAAGCTCGAGCCTGCCCTCGAAGACTTGACCGGAAACTAAGGCTGGGCGAACGATGAACGGAAGCGTTTCGCTGTACGAATCTGTCCTTGGTGCGGACTTTGGCAGATTGCTGCCTGCCCTGCAGCGTTTGCACAGCGGTAGCGGTGTTGAGGTAAGCGGGGCGCTGCGGGTGCGTTGGAGCACGAAGTCGTTGTTGCGTGTGCCGCTTCTTGCCCTGCTGTTACCCCGCCCGGCCATGGCAGCACCATGCCGCGTATCGATGCAAGCGCAGCGCGGGAGCGAACAGTGGCACAGGACCATCGGCGGCAGGCGCTTGTCGAGCCGGATGTCATGCGCCGAATCCGGCGTCATCGTCGAACGGTTGGGGCCGCTGAAGCTGCACCTGCAGACCTGGGTTACGCGCGCTGGCCATTTACGGCAGGCAAGCCGGTCGGTGTCGCTGTTCGGCGTGCGGTTGGGCGTCATGCATGTGTTTGCGCTCGAGCGTGCGATCGGTGAACGCGACTTCGAGATCGATGTGCGCATCGTGCTGCGCGGTGTGGGCGACGTGCTCCGCTACGGTGGAAAACTGCGCGTGTGCTAGCCGTGCCCGGAACATTCGAAAGTTTTTTTAGCAAGAAGAAAAATGACAGTAACCGAAGTTCAAGTCGAAACGGCCACGGTGCGGCGGACACCGGCTTTCATGGCCAACGTCCTGCGTGTAGCGGCCTTATACAACCTCCTTTACGCGGTTGCATTGACGCTGTGGCCGGCGCAGATCTTTCATTGGCTTGGCATGCCGGGCACGCCGAACCCTATCGTCCAATGCATCGGCATGATGGTCGGCGTCTATGCCCTTGCATACTGGATCGCAGCTCAGGACTTGTTACGCTATTGGCCGCTCGTCGTGGTCGGACTGATCGGAAAGACGCTCGGCCCGTTAGGGTTCCTCTACAACGCACTGACCGGCGTTTTCTCGTGGCATAGCGGCTTCTTCGTTGTGTTCAGCGACCTCGTCTGGTGGGGGCCGTTCTGGTGGATGAGTGTCTATGCCTTCCGGCTTCGGCACGCGTGGCTGGCGCCAGTCAGCCCGGTATGAACACGCCCACTGCGGCGCTCGCCATGGCGATCGTCGCAAGCCACCCGCCCCAAGCCACGAGCCCCTTCACCGCGAAATTCCCCATCACCCGGCGGCTCCGCGCCATGAGCATGATGACCACCATGATGGGGACCGCACTGATGCCGTTGATTACGGCGCTCCAGTAGAGCGCGCGGATCGGATCGAAATGCATGAACGTGATGGCCACGCCGCCTACGATGGCGAGTGCTATGACGGCATAGAACTGACGAGCGAGCGAGAGGTGCAGGGCAAGGCTGCTGCGCCAGCGGAAGCTGCCCGCCGCAGCATAAGCGGCCGAGCCGGCCAGCACCGGCAGCGCGAGCAACCCCGTGCCAATGATGCCGAGCGCAAACAGCGCATAGGCGAAGCGTCCGGCTATGGGCTCCAGCGCTTTCGCGGCATCGGCAGACGTTTTGACGTCGATGTGATGCAGGTGCAGCGTTGCTGCTGCCGTCAGCACAATGAAGAATGCGATCGCGTTCGATACGCCCATGCCTACCCACGTGTCGAACGTGATGCGGCGCAGTTGTGCAGGTGCCTGATGCGGCACGCGCCGCAGCGGCTTTTGGCCGGGCTCGGCGCGCATCTCCTCGACCTCCTGCGAGGCCTGCCAAAAGAACAGGTAAGGACTGATCGTCGTGCCGAGCACGGCAACGATCGTCGTCAGGTAGTCCTGCGTCGTCGACACATGCGGCTGAACGATCGCGTGGAGCACATCGCCCCACCGGACCGGCACGACGAGCGCGACGGCCACATACGCGAGCAGGGCGAGTGCCGTCCATTTGAGCAAGCGTGCATACCTGTCATAGGGGACGAAGATCTGCAAGCTGACCGAGAGGCCGCCGAGCAGAACGACATACAGCTGCTCAGGGCCTTCGATCAACAAATGGACGGCCGCGCCCATCGCCGACAGGTCGGCAGCGATATTGATGACGTTGGCGGCGCATAGCAGGATCACCGCGCTATAAAGCAACCACTTGGGGTAGTGGGCCCGCATGTTCGAGGCGAGGCCCTTGCCCGTCACCCGCCCGATACTTGCGCTGACGAGCTGGATCGCCGTCATGAGCGGATAGGTCAGCAGCAATGTCCAGAGCAGACCATAGCCGAACTGTGCGCCGGCTTGCGAATACGTGCCGATGCCGGACGGATCGTCATCGGCGGCGCCGGTGATCAGCCCGGGCCCGAGCCGCCGAATCCACGACCGCTCGACAGGGTCTTCGACGGCGCTTTCCGGCTCGGCAATTTTATCGTCGTTCATGGCAGTTCTCCCGAAACCTGCCAGTCCCCTGCAAGTACCGCGCCTGCCGGGGCCGAAGGCGGAAATCAAGCGGCGCTTGGGCGGGCAGGCATCGCGTTCGGCACGCGCATTGCAAAGTGGAAAGGTCTGGACGACCGCGTTCGGAGTTTTGCTCATGACCGACGAAAACCGCGCATCGCCAACGCAGACGAAAGCGATTCGGCGCGAGGCCAGTGTCGAGGCGGCGAACACCCTGGTCGGGCTCATGAAGAGCTATCCGCTTCTGGAGCGTCTGGCAGAAGGCGGGCTGATGGCGCTGCAGGCGGTCTGCGGCGCATGCCTTGCCTACGGCGTTGCGAGTGCGATGCAGACGAGGCAGCCGTTCTGGGCCGCGATTACGGCCATCGCCGTCACGCAACACCGCTATTCGGACACGCGCAACCTTTCGCGTGACCAATTCGTCGGTGCGATCGCGGGTGGACTCTTCGGTTTCATCGGCTCGTGGCTCGGCGCCGGCGCACACGAGATCGTCGGCTACGCGGCGACGATCGCCGCGGTCGTCCTGTTCTGCTGGTGCATGAACGTAGGCAGCGCGGCGCGGCTCGGTGCGATTACCGCCACCATCGTGCTGCTCGTGCCGATACAGGGGCCGCTTTGGGATGTCCCGCTATTGCGGGTGCTGCAGGTAATCATTGGTGCCGTGTCGACGCTTGTCGTCAGCTGGTGCTTCAGTCGAGCCAGCGGCAAACTGCGGCGCCCTTAGCTCGCGACGACCGAAGCGGGCCTGAGTCGCAACGACGCAGGCGAGGCAAGCCGGTATGATGTCAGGTTCGCGTCGGGAGCCGGCGTACGCTCGCGGCACGATCACTATCGACTTCACGCTGAGTAAAAGGAAAGACCGCCATGACGGCCACGACCCAATTCGATCAGGTTTCCGTTATCAAACGGGCCAACGTCTATTTCGACGGGAAATGCGTTTCGCACACCGTACTGTTCGCCGACGGCACGCGCAAGACGCTCGGCGTCATTCTGCCGGGCACGCTGAACTTCGGCACCGATGCGCCCGAGCTGATGGAAGTGCAGGCCGGGCAATGCCGTATCCGCCTGGAAGGCAGCAACGAATGGGCGACGTACAGTGCGGGTCAATCGTTCTCGGTACCCGGCAAAAGCCGGTTCGATATCGAAGTGCTCGAAACGCTCGATTACGTTTGCAGCTATCTCTAAGCCGTCGCACACCGGCGATGCATGCGCCGCTCGCGTGCATCGCATGAGCACGAGCGGCGCGGCGCACGCGATCCTTTAGGCGTACTGCGCCAGAAACATATCGGCGGCGGAATTCGCCACCCTCTCTTGCTCGGCCGCGCTCAGCGATGGCTGCCCCATGGTCACTTGCGGCCAGAACGCAAACGCCTTCAGTAGTCCTTGCAACTGCAGCGAAGCGAATACAGGATCGGCCGTCTTGAGCCGCCCGTCGCCTGCCGCTTTTCGCACCCAGACCGTCAGATCCTCTTCGCGTTCGCCGAGGCGCGCCACCATTTCGCGGGCGCGCTCGGGCGAATGAATGCCCGACGCAATTGCGACACGCGCGAGGGAGAGAAACGCCTCGTCGTTGAGTAGCCGCAGCTTGCGCATCAGCAACTCGATCAGTTGTTCACGCAGCGGTGTGTCCGTGCGGTACGCGGGCCCGCCGCTTGTTTGCGTCGCGTCCCAGAGCCGGTGCATGATCGCGGCGAACAGCGCTTCCTTGCTGGGAAAATGGTTGTACACCGTGCGCTTGGACACGGACGCGCGTGCTGCAATGCGGTCCATGCTCGTCGCGTCGAAGCCTGCTGCCCGGAATTCCTCGATCGCGGCTTCGATGATGGCAATGCGCTTTCGATCGGTCAGACGTTGACGGGGCGTGCCGGTATCCATTGCAAAATTTTACACTAAACAGTTTACTTTATTCGGGGAACAACTACACTAGGGAGTCTACCTTTCTTTGGGGCGGTGTCGTATGGCGTCGATTTCGGGCTTTCTTGGCCGTGCGCTGGGTTATACGGTGGCGCGGCGCGGTCGCGAGGTGTTGTCGCGCGTTTCGCCGCAGCATGACGGCGAGCGCTTTCGCAATGCCGCACCGCGTCCTGCCGAAGGTATCGGCAAGGCGCTGCGCATTACGTGGAACCTGTTGGTGAACAAGCCCAAGGGTAGCGTTCCGGCGGGCGCATTGCCCGTCGACGTGCTGACGCGCGCTCACCTCGATGCCGCAGCCGATCGAAGCCTTTTCCGGCTCGGGCATTCCACGATGCTGCTCAAGCTGCGCGGCCAGTTCTGGTTGACCGACCCTGTCTTCGCGGAGCGGGCATCGCCGTTCAGGCGCCTGGGCCCGAAGCGGTTTCATGCGCCGCCGATCGCACTGACGGACTTGCCGCCGCTGCGCGGCGTGATTCTCTCGCACGACCATTACGACCATCTGGATCGCGAGACCGTGGTGGCGCTCGCCGCGACGACGGGCGTCTTCGTCACGCCGCTCGGCGTTGGCGACCGCTTGATCGACTGGGGTATCGACGCCGCGCAGGTGCGCCAGTTCGACTGGTGGCAGGGGATCGAAATCGACGGGTTGTCGCTCACTGCTACGCCTGCCCAGCACTTCTCGGGCCGCAGCTTGTTCGACGGAAACAGTACGTTATGGTCGTCATGGGTGATCGTCGACGACGATCTGCGTTTGTTTTTCAGCGGCGACACAGGCTACTTCGATGGGTTCAAGACGATCGGCGAGCGTTTGGGGCCGTTCGATGTGACGTTGCTCGAAACGGGCGCTTACGATGCGCAATGGCCGTATGTCCATATGCAGCCCGAACAGACGGTGCAGGCCCATATCGACCTGCGGGGCGGGTGGCTGCTGCCCGTGCACAACGGCACGTTCGATCTGGCGATGCATCGCTGGCATGAGCCGTTCGAACGCGTCGTCTCATTGAGTGTCGTGCACGGCATCGCGGTTGCGACGCCGCGTATGGGCGAGCGGCTCGATTTGAACGCCCCGCATCGCGGCGAACGGTGGTGGCGCAACGTGGCCGAGGCCGTTCGCGTTTCGAAGCGCGTGGGGCGCTGCTGGCGTGACCGCAACGCCCAAATCGCGAGCCGTATGGAAAGCTGAGCATTGCGCTGATGCGATTGCTGTCGGATGCTCGGACGTCATCAAATTTTTACGGTTTTTTTATTCGCGAGCAGGTTTAATTTGCCGAGAAAGTTCGTTCGGCGGTAGACGTTCTGCACCGCGAGTACGATCCCGTGGCATTTGAATCGGTGGCAATCGAGCATGAGTAGAAGTGGACGGGTGGTCCTCCTGGCCGGTTTGCCGGCCTTATGGGATGCGGTACGCGCAAGCGTTTTTTTGTCGGCAGCATCGCAATATCGGACGGACGATGAATAACGCGCCCGCCCTCCATGCTCCGCTGCCTTCGCAGACAAGTGCCCCGTTGTTTGCCTTGACACTCGCTGCACTCGGCATCGTGTTCGGCGATCTCGGCACGAGCCCGCTCTACGCGTTGCAAGCATCGTTCAGCGGTTCACTCGGCGTGGCACCGACACACGCCAACGTCATCGGCATCGTTTCGCTGTTCTTGTGGTCGCTGATTCTGATGGTCAGCATCAAGTACGTGCTCGTGCTGATGCAGGCTGATAATCACGGGGAAGGCGGCCTGCTCGCGCTGTTGGCGCTGCTCGTGGGCGAGCGGACCGGGCGCGTCACGCGTTCCGGGGCCTTGCGCTGGGTTTTCATGGCGATGTTCGGCACTGCGATGTTGTATGGCGACGGCGTCATTACGCCTGCTATTTCAGTGTTAAGCGCGATCGAGGGGATCGAAGTCGCGACGCCCGCTTTCGCCCATTACACGGTACCGATCACGGTGGTGATCCTGGTCTTGCTGTTTGCGGTCCAGCCGTTGGGGTCCGGCCGTGTCGGCGTGGCGTTTGGCCCGATCCTCGCGATCTGGTTCGTCGTGATTCTGGTGCTGGGCCTGGCGTCGCTCGTTCAAACGCCCGCCATCCTGTCGGCGTTCAACCCGGTCAACGGCATTACGTTTTTCGTTCACAACGGCTTCAAGGGATTTGTCGCGCTTGGCGCCGTCGTGCTGTGTTTGACGGGCGGCGAGGCGCTGTATGCCGACATGGGGCACTTCGGGGCGCGGCCGATTCGTCTCGCATGGTATTGCCTGGCGTTGCCGGCATTGACCGTCAACTATCTGGGGCAGGGCGCATTGCTGCTGCGTAACCCGGCTGCGGCGGCGCGCCCGTTTTACACGCTCGTGCCTTCGTGGGCCTTGTATCCGATGGTCGTGCTGGCTACGCTCGCCACGATCGTCGCTTCGCAGGCATTGATTTCCGCGGTGTTTTCGTTGACGCGGCAGGCGGCCCAGCTCGGTTTGTCTCCGCGTGTGACCGTGAAGCATACGTCGTCGAGTACCGCCGGTCAGATCTATCTGCCGGGACTCAATTGGGTTTTGATGATGGGTACGATCGCCGTCGTACTCGGGTTTCGCACGTCCGACAGCCTCGCCTCGGCGTTCGGCATTGCCGTGTCCACCACGATGGCGATCACGACGATGTTGTTTGCTGCGTTTGCGCGCGTGCGCCGCAAATGGCCGATCTGGCGCATCGTTCTGGTGGCCGGTACGTTCTTGCTCGCCGATCTGGCATTCGTTGCGGCCAATGCGATGAAGTTCGCCGACGGCGGCTGGTTGCCTCTCACGATCGGTGCCGCGACGTTCCTGATATCGACCGCGTGGCTCGTTGGATTACGTGCGTTGCAACAGGCGCGCCGGGATTCGGGCTTTCCGCTGTCGGCGTTCATTGCGAGCATTGCCGGTTCGCCGCCTCACCGCGTGCACGGTACCGGGGTGTTTCTGATGGCGGCCGGCGACTCGGTGCCCACCACCTTGCTGCATCATCTCAAGCACAACCAGGTGCTGCACGAGCAGGTGATTCTGTTGACGCTGCTCACGCACGAGATTCCGCGCGTCGCGCGCGCGGAGCGGTTCAAGGTATCGCGTCTCGAGCAGGGCTTCGTGCGGATCGAGGGGGCGTACGGCTATCTCGACGTGTTGGACGTGCCGCAATTGCTCGAGGACGCGCTCGCGCATGCGAAATGTCAGGTCTACGATGCGATGACAACGACGTTCTACCTGGGCCGCGAGTCGCTTGTCGTGAAGTCGCACAAACAGCCCGGCCGGCGCTTCCTGCTGAGTCTGTTTTCTGTGCTGCGCAAGAACGAACTCGAAGCCACCGCGCATCTTAAGCTGCCCCCCAATCGTGTCGTCGAAATGGGGGCGCGACTGGACTTGGCTTGACGGGAGTTGGTCCGTGCGCGCACGACTACCGTAGCGGGCAACGACGCAACGCCGACCGGATTCAATGTTTGCACGTGCCGATGCGTGTGAGGGAGTCGAGATCGATACTACCCATGTCATCCATCACGCGCTGATCGAGGCCGACGTCGTGCGCGTCGTTCAGCGTGCAATGGGTACCGTCCGGGATACGCCTCAAGCGGCCGCGCAGCGGCAGCCCGCCTCGGAGCTTGCCGTCGGCAAGTTCGTCGATGTTGTACAAGCGTCCCTCGAACAGCATAAACGGGGAAGTGCCCGAGACCGAGTGGAATATGCCATCGAGAAGAAAGATGGCTGCCGATTTCGCACGCAGGCCCGGTATCGAAACCGCATGCGTTCGGTCGGGGCCAGGGATAATCAGCATGCCGTCCTGAATGCCGAATCCGCCTGCGACGTTTTGCGTGGTTACAGCTGCGCACGGTAGGTCCGGGTTCCCTGCAACTGGGCAAGTCGGCGTGACGACCGTGAATACGTCGGGACGGACACCTTCCATCCTTACGAAGTTGCGATCGTAGATGTGCATTCCATCCGAAAAGAACGCCTGGGAAAGTATCTTCAGGTCGGCATTGACGCCGGGGAGCAGTTTGATGCCATCTGTAATGTCGACGATGAAGACCTTTCCGTTGTTGGCCGCCAGCGCACTGACATTGAGAAGTTTGTCATCAAAAAATCGAACGGGATACGCAGGCGACATGCCGTTTGCGAGCCTTCCGTAGTAGAAGACATGTAGTGCGTCACGGGACCAAACGTTGCCTCCTGAGTCACCTTCAGGCAAGAAGCATTCGAACGAGCGGCTGTCGGCACCCACGATCTTGAAAGGGTGTTCAGGGATGCTGCCGTCTCGGTAGCTGTAGTCCCGCCTCGAAAAGAATACCGAATCTCCGTCTGTTGCATAGGCAGGCCCGCACGCCTTCACGCGATGAAGTTCACGCCCGGTGCTTACCAGGTAGTATTCGTAGCGGCGGTGCACTTCGTAGTGTCGCAGGCTCTGCGGAAGAATGCATTGCGGATCGATGCCGGGGGTATCGCCGTGGCTACAGTAGGGCCCTTGATGGACGACCTCGGTTTTTACGTGGTACCCGTTGCCATCGATCATCGCAAACGCGCTAGACTCGTCGGCTCTCGATACGTCGGTATAGTTGTCCGTCGGTAGTTGTGCAATACCGATCACCTTCTCATGGTGCTTCTTGCAGGATGCTTGCTTGACTTGCTTCCATGGATTGTGCGTTTCGGAAACCCTCACGCTGTTTTCTGGCTCATACCACGCTTCTTCACATGTTGAGGTGGTATAGGCATGCGCAGGCATGTTGAAGAGCAACAGTGCGCAGCTTGGAATAACCAAATAACTAAGGGATATGGATGCGTGGAAAGGCATGATCGAATAGGGCGTCGGATTAAGCATTGCGCAATAAAAAATGCGCGTCGAAGAATTTAGCATAAACCGTGGTGTCGTTCGGTGATGAAATTGCCGCGCCCGTAGCCCTACGCAGCGATTCGTAACAACATCCGAACCCTTCATGCTCCACCTGCTTTGGTGTGGGATCGCGTGGGACGTGCCGAAAGGTGCCGCCGAGGGGATTCCTGTCGCAATTCGGCATACGCTGGTCGCATACGCGAAAAAGTCCTTGGAGCATCGCGCCGTTATCGCAATCACAGGTCCCGCGATTGACGTGCATGGCGATACTGGTGCGCCCTTCGTGACTGGAATCTCATCCGTCGAGGCAGCTCCATGCGCAAACAGCTCTCCATCCGCGGCGGCCTCGCCGCGACGATCACTGGCTACACGGTGCTGCTGATGCTCGTCGTCGGCGCCTGCATTGCGGGTCTCTTTGCAAGCAACGCGTCGCTCGAAGCGATGTACCGCGACGATACAGCCGCGTTGCTCCATCTGAAAACAAGCTCCGAACGCATGCTCGTCCTGCACGAGCGCTTCGGCGACGTCGCCCAGATCGTAGGCGCCGGTCAATCGGCCAAGAAGGAAATCGCCGAGCTTCGAACGTTGCTCGCGCAAAGCGGCGACGAACTTGCGGCCTACGCGAACCTGCACCGCCGCGACCCGCAGGAGCAGGCGCTGTTCGAGGCGCTCACCGCACGCCGTCAGGCGCTGCTCGATCAGGTATTCCTCAAGGCGATCGCGCAGCTCGAAAGCGACGACACATTCAATTTTCTCGAGACGCAGCGCGCGGCGCCGCCGGCGCTGTTTAGTGCCTATGAGGAAGCGATTGCCGCCCTCGAAAGCATCCAGGTTGCCCGCGAGAAAGCGCGCTTCGACGCAGCGAGCGCCCGTTCACACACCATCGTCTCGGCGATGATCGGTACGGCCCTCTTCGCGCTCGTCATCGGCCTTTTTGCACAGCGCACGCTCTCGCGAGCGATCGTCGAGCCAATCGATATGGCGGTCGGCCAGTTCGAGCGCATCGCGCAAGGCGACCTCACGGGCACGGTCCTGACCATCCGAAAGAACGAAATGGCCTATCTGCTCGATTCGCTGAAGCAGATGCAAGCAGGCCTGACCGATACCGTGAAACAGGTCAGGTCGAGCGCGCAGACGATTGCGGCCGACGTCCGTGCCATTGCGACCGGCAACGTAGACCTCTCTTCGCGCACAGAGCAGCAGGCCGTCTCGCTTCAGCAGGCGGCGGCGAGCGTCGAACAGCTGACGGCAGCCGTGCGTCAAAGCGCGGACAATGCGCGCGATGCACGCAGCCAGGTCGAAGGCGCAGCGCAAATCGCCTCGCGCAGCCGTCAGGCGATGCAGCGCGTCGTAGACACGATGTCCGCCATCACGGAGAGTGCGCAGCGGATTGCCGGAATCGTCGGCGTCATCGAAAGCATCGCATTCCAAACCAACATCCTCGCGCTCAATGCCGCGGTGGAGGCGGCGCGGGCCGGCGAGCAAGGCCGCGGCTTCGCG
>CBJMQH010000038.1:0-16844 GCA_966431825.1 uncultured Trinickia sp. | reverse complement strand
CCCGAGATTGAGCGCCACCTGCAGCGCCTTCATCGTGTCGTCGCGGCAGTCGGGATAACCGGAGAAGTCGGTCTCGCACATGCCGCCGACGAGCACGCGCAACCCACGCCGATAGGCAATGGCTGCTGCGACGGTCATGAACAGCAGATTGCGCCCCGGCACGAACGTGTTCGGCAGGCCGTTCGCCGCCGCCTCGATCTCGATCTCGCGCGTCATGGCCGTTTCGCTGATCGCACCGAGCATGGCGAGATCGACCATGTGATCGTCGCCAAGTCGACCGCTCCAGGCCGGGAAGTCGCGGGCGAGCGCCTGCCGTACGCTGTCGCGGCATTCGAGCTCGACGCGGTGACGCTGCCCGTAGTCGAAGCCGAGCGTCTCGACCGTCGCATAACGTTCGAGCGCCCAAGCCAGACAGGTCGTCGAATCCTGCCCGCCGGAAAACAGCACGAGCGCGCTGTTCTTAGCGTCTGTCTCAATCACCGTGAACACTCCGTGGACCGTGATGAACGATCGGGCCGCGTTGACCGTCTCTCGCGTGCCCCGACCGCTTTTCAGGCCAGTATAGGCCGCCCCTGCCGGGGCGATGCCACGTGACGCTTATACCGTCGAATAACGCCGACGCATGGGGCAAGTCACGAGGCAGCCATGAGAAAAACCCCAAGAACCTTGCGATTCTTGGGGTTGGATACTGCTGGTGGCCTGGGGCGGAATCGAACCACCGACACGCGGATTTTCAATCCGCTGCTCTACCAACTGAGCTACCGGGCCACGAAGAAGCGAGAGTATAGCAATGGGTTTCTGACAGCACAAGCGTTTTTTTCACGCTTTCTTGCGGGCCGCCTTTCGACGGCGCGCGGTCGGCCCGCACGTGCCGTCGGCGCCGCGTTATTCGCCCTTGTTGCGGCTCAAATCGACGCCGAGCTGCTTGAGCTTGCGATAGAGGTGCGTACGCTCGAGGCCGGTCTTCTCGGCCACCCGCGTCATGCTCCCGTTCTCGCGGGCGAGGTGGTACTCGAAATACGCGCGCTCGAACGCATCGCGCGCATCGCGCAACGGGATGTCGAACGAGATCGATGCCGTATGCGCCGGTATCGCGCTCGGCGCATGGTCGACCGCCAACGCGGGCAATGCGACGGCCGCAGCCACCGACGTCGCGTTCGTCGGCACGGCCGCCTTCGCGACGGTCGTGCCCGGCGCCGGTGCCGCCGTGCCGCGCGCGAGCCCCTGCTCGACGGCCTTCAACAGCTTTTGCAGCGCGATCGGCTTTTCGAGGAAGTTCAGCGCCCCGATCTTCGTCGCCTCGACGGCCGTATCGATCGTGGCGTGCCCCGACATCATGATGACCGGCATCGTCAACAGGTTCTGAGCCGCCCATTCTTTCAGCAACGAAACACCGTCCGTGTCGGGCATCCAGATGTCGAGCAGCACCAGATCGGGTGCCTGACGCAAGCGGTAATCGCGCGCCTGCTGCGCGTTTTCCGCGACTTCCACGGCATGTCCCTCGTCGCTCAGGATTTCCGAGAGCAACTCCCGGATACCCATTTCGTCGTCTACCACCAGGATGGTCGCCATTTATGCTGCCCTTGTCTGCACTGTTGCTTTAGTCGTTCCCGGCATACCGCCAAGCGCTGCCGCACCATGCGGCGGCGAGGCATCGTCTGCCATCTGCAGGAACAAAATCGAGATTTGTGCGCCTTCGATCGTATCGC
This sequence comes from uncultured Trinickia sp., assembly GCA_966431825.1. Lineage (GTDB taxonomy): Bacteria > Pseudomonadota > Gammaproteobacteria > Burkholderiales > Burkholderiaceae > Trinickia. The sequence continues at coordinate 15,135 of CBJMQH010000038.1, read as the reverse complement.
CCGCTTTGATGCGATTGCGGATATCGATCCGTGCGCCGTGTTCGTCGACGATCTTCTTGACCGTGGCGAGCCCAAGCCCCGTCCCTTTGGCCTTCGTCGTCACATAGGGTTCGAACGCGCGCGTGAGGATACGCGCGGGAAAGCCGGGGCCGTTGTCGGTCACGGTCAGTCGGACCGCGACGCGCGCTTTACCCTGCGCGTCGGGATCGCCATATTCTACTGTCCTCGTCTCGATCAGAACATGCGGGCATTCCACGTCGGTCACCGCATCCTGCGCGTTTTGCAGCAGGTTGTGGATGACCTGACGAAGTTGCGTCACATCGCCCTTGATCACCGGCAGCGCAGAAAGGTCCGCGACGATGGCGCTCTTGCCTTCCCCCACACCGTAAAGGCCCAGCACTTCCGTCACGAGATCGTTGAGCTGCAAATTCGCCAGCACGGCCGGCGGCGTACGCGCGTACTCGCGGAAGTCGTCGACCATCTGCTTCATCGCCGCCACCTGGTTCACGATCGTCGTCGCCCCCCGCTTGAGCACCTCCGCATCGGGCGGCGACAACTTGTCCGCCAGCTTCATCTGCAGCCGCTCGGCCGACAACTGAATCGGGGTGAGCGGATTCTTGATCTCATGCGCGAGCCGTCGCGCCACTTCGCCCCACGCCGCCGAACGCTGCGCAGAAATAACGTCGGAGATATCGTCGAATACGACGACATAGCCGGCCGTCTGCGCGAGCGTCGCATCGCTCGCCTCACCGGCCGAGAGCAGCCGCGTCCCACGCACGAGCAGCGTGAGCGGTTCGGTCTCGCCCGGCACCTGCACGGCAAATTGCTGCTGCCAGTGGCCCCCGTCATCGGCGCCGCCCGGGCGCGCCGCATCGCGATCGGCAAATGCTTTGCGCGCCATCGTCGCGAACTCGGCCACCGCCCCGATCTGATCGAGCGGCACGCCGAGCGTCGCCTGGAACGTCTGCCGGAAGATCCGCTCGGCCCCGCGGTTGGCCGTCGTCAGCCTGAACTGACGATCGAGCACGAAGACGCCGGCCGTCAGGTTCGCGAGAATGCTCTCGAGATAGGCTTTCGAATGCTCGAGCGCGACCCGGTTGCGCTCGACGGCCGCGCGGGCCTCGGACAATTGCCGCGTCATCGCGTTGAACGACTGCGTGAGAAAGCCCAGTTCGTCACGCGATTTGATTTCGCGCTTCGGCGTGAAATCGCCTTCCGCGACTTCCTTCGTGCCTTTGGCGAGCAGGAACAACGGGCGCGCGAGCTGGTTGCCGAGCGCGAGCGCGAGCATCATCGCGATGAACGTCGCGAGGAATAGCGCAAGCGTCAGCGTACCGATATACATCTTGCGCAGGCCGGTGCGCCCGAGGGACTTCTCCTGATACTCGCGATAGGCGCGCTGCACGGCGTCCGCGTTACGCGCAAGCGTCGGGGACACGGGCTGCGTCAGCTGCACGAAGCGCTCCGCCGGTTGCAGCAACGACGTGCTCGTATCGGGCACGCGCTCGACGACGCGCAATCTGAGCGTGCCCTTGCTGCCGCTCGCGCGCGGATCGCCGTCGACTTCGCCCTCGATCGCGGCATAGCCGCGTCCGCGCGCCTGATCCAGCATCAGCGGCGTCGGCATATCGTCGGGCACGAAGGCCGAGATCTTGCTCGACGCCTGCGCGATCACGTGCAGGTCCGGGGCAGGCCCCGAAACGGAGCGGGCCGACTCGAGCAACATCGCCTCCTGTACGCCGAACTGATCGCGCAGGCGCAGCACCGTGAGCGTGGTATTCGTCGCAGGCGTGCTCGCCAGTTGCTCGGCCATCAGCCGCGCTTTCGTCTGCAGATCGGAGAGCGATGCATCGAGCATGCCGCGGCCGAGGTTCAGCCCCGAGGTGAGCGCCGTTTCCACGTTGACGTCGAACCACGACTCGATACTGCGCGAGACGAATTGATACGACACGACATAGATGATGGTGCCCGGCACCACACCGACGAGCGCGAAGAACACGGCCAGCTTCGCCAACAGCCGCGTGCCGAACTTGCCCTTGCGCAATCGCGCGACGATCATCACGACGAGCGATACGACCACGAGCAGAAAGACGATCGCCACCGCGATGTTCGCGGCGTAGAGCCACGAGTAGTAGCGGTCGAAGAATTTGGTATTCGCACTCGCGGCCGCCAGCAGGACGAGCAGCAGCAACGCGGTGATCGCCACCGTCGAGACGAGGACACGGACGACGATGCTTTTGACGTCCGGATTTCTGCGCACCCTACTTAGCACGTTCGGCCACCGTAAAGGTGAAACGCTTCCAATCGGAAGCGAGCGTCCAGTCGCGGTTGTTGACCGCATCCACCTGGAACGGCTTGGGCATCAACGCCGTATCGAGCTCCATGCGCACCGACGCCGTATAGCTCTCGCCGGCCTGCACCTGATTGCGATCGATGACATGCCACGCGCTTACGTGCTTGATCACGGCGAGCGCATCGGCCAGCGACGAGAATCCGAGCTGGAGGCCGCCCGTCGACACGCGGTACTCGCGCGTAAGCGGCTGAAACGAAAGACGCAGGGTCTGCTGGATCGACACCGGCTGCTCGTCGAACCAATACCAGCGCGGACGCGAGAGTTGGAATTCGGTCGTGAAGTAAAGCGGAATGCCCTTGTTCACAGCGTCTTCGAGACTGCTGTTCAGGTCGAACTCGAAGCGGGCATCGAGCGTCCACCCGCTGCCGTCGCCTTGCAGCGATGCGCGCTGAACGGCGATCGAATCGGCAAATGCCGCTGCCCCCCCGGCAAGCCACAGGGTCAGCCCAATCCAGAGCAAGGCCGCCAGCCGAAGCGCGGAGATGCGTTTCTTGATCGTCACCGTTTCTGAAAGCGCGCGTAGAAAAAACCGTCGTGGTCGATGTCAGACCCGGTGCGCCCCGCGGCGCCCATTCCGGTCGAAGTGAAGGCCGGTGGTGACGACGCAGTACCGGCACAAACCGGCGCCAGTTGCCCCGGCGCGTCCAATCGTACCGCATCTTCGTGCGCACTTTCAAACCAGCTCGCCTGCGCTTCCCCTTCTTCGGGGAAGATCGAGCAGGTCACGTAGACGAGTTCGCCGCCCTGTTTCAGAAGCGGCCAGAGCGCCTCGAGGATGCGACGCTGCTCGGCCGCGAGCGCCGCAATATCGTCTGCCCGGCGCAGCCAGCGGATGTCGGGATGACGACGGACGATGCCCGATGCCGAGCACGGTACATCGGCAAGAATCCGATCGAACGGCTGGCCGTCGTACCACGAGGCGGGATTGCCGGCATCGCCGACGCGCACGTCGGCGTGCAAATTCAGGCGCGCGAGGTTCTCGGCGATGCGCGGTGCGCGCGCCGGATCGCTTTCGAGCGCAACGAGCGCCACGTCGGCCAATTCGAGCACGTGCCCCGTCTTGCCCCCGGGCGCGGCGCAGGCGTCGAGCACACGCATGCCGTCGCGTACATCGAGGCACTGCGCAGCGATCTGCGCGCCGGCGTCCTGCACGGAGACGTCGCCGGCCGCGAAGCCCGGAATGCGTTCGACGGGCATCGGCTGGGCCAGGCGCACGGCCTGCACGCCGACCTGCCGTGCCTCGATACCGTGCGCACGCAGCGCTTCGAGGTACGCGTCGAGCGTTGTGCGACGTGTGTTCACGCGCAGCGTCAACGGGCCCGGCTTGTTGCCGGCCGCAAGCACGGCCTGCCAGTCGTCGGGGCGCGCGCGGCGCACCGCGTCGATCCACCACGTCGGGTAGTTCCAGCGCGCAACGGGATCAGACTCAAGTTCGGCGACGAGCGCCGTGCGTTCGCGCAGGAAGCCGCGCAGCACGGCATTGACCAGCCCCTTCGCGAACGCGTGCTCACGGCGCGCTGCGATAGCGTCGACGGCCTGGTCCACGACCGTATGCTCGGCGTACGCGGCCGAGTCCGCTGGATCGAGGAGCAGTGCGAGCGCGCAGGCGAGCAGATCCGTGACGTGAGCCGGCGGCGGCTTGCGCACGAATCGCGCGACGAGCCGGTCGGCCGCGCCGAGACGGCGCAACGTGCGGTAGGCGATGTCCTGCACGGCACCGCGCGCGAGCGGCACGGTCGCAGCGGGCCACTTCGTGTGCAAAGCCGTCAAAGCAGCCGGCAGCGCCGAGCCGCCGCGCACGGCACCGACCGCTTGAGCCGCGGCATCGAGCGCGAAGCCGAGCGAATCGGGGGCGAGGTGCAGCGCCGACAGGCGTGCACCTCGCGTGGGCGCTGGGGCCTTGCGGCGCGCGCCGGGGCGCGGCGGCCGAGTGCCGCGGTGAGGGGATGAGCGTGTCATGCGAGCGGTAAGCCGGGCGGCCGCGAAGCGCGGCGCCGCACAGGAAAAACGTCGCATTGTAGCGCGCGCAGCGAGAGGACCCGTGCGACGTCGAAGCTCGACGCTCAGCCGAGCGGTTCCGTGCGCACGGCTTAGAGGTCGTAGCGCCCCGTGCGCGCCATTTCCATCAGGCGTGCGATGCGCTCCTCGGTGGACGGGTGCGTCGAGAACAGATTGGCAATGTTGCCGCCCGCCAGCGGGTTCATGATCATCATCTGCGCCGTGGTCGGATGCGCCTCGGCCGCGGCGAACGGGATGCCCATCGCATAGCGGTGAATCTTGTCGAGCGCAGACGCGAGTGCCTGCGGGTCGCCCGAAATCTCGGCGCCGCCACGGTCGGCCTCGAATTCGCGGGCCCGCGAAATGGCCATCTGGATCATGGCCGCCGCGATCGGCGCAAGCAGCGCCACGGCGATACCGGCGATCGGATTGGCCGGCCGCCCCTCTTCGTCGCGCCCGCCAAAAAACATCGCGAAGTTCGCGAGCGCTGATATGGCGCCGGCCATCGTCGCCGAAATCGTGGAAATCAGAATGTCGCGATGCTTCACGTGCGAGAGCTCGTGAGCCATCACGCCGCGCATCTCGCGCTCGGACAGGACGCGCAGGATGCCCGTCGTGGCCGCGACTGCCGCGTGCTCAGGGTTACGCCCCGTGGCGAAAGCGTTCGGTGCGTCTTCGTTGATGAGGTACACGCGCGGCATCGGCAGATTCGCGCGCGTGGCCAGTTCGCGGATCATGCGGTAGAACTGCGGCGCGCTCGATTCGTCGACCTCCTGCGCGTTGTACATGCGCAGGACCATCTTGTCCGAGAACCAGTAGGAAAAGAAATTCATCCCGAGCGCGATGACGAGCGCGATCATCATGCCGCGCGACCCGCCGATCATCCCGCCAATGACGATGAACAGGGCCGTGATCGCGGCCATCAGCATCGCGGTTTTGACCCAATTGAACATATCGACTCCTTGTTGTCCGCAACCTGTGTTGCATCATTGTAAGCGATTCGTCAGGTTGGGCCGGCGCTCGAAATTTCAAGAGTCGGTTCAGCGCTGAGCCGTCGCGAGCCGCAGACCGAGCCCGACGAAAGCGCTGCCGACGACACGGTCGAGCCACTTCTTCACGGCCGGTTTGCCGCCCAAGCGCGCCGTGACGCTGCCGGCCACCCAGGCAACGAAGCCGTTCCACACGGTGCTCATCGCAATCATGACTGCGCCGAGCGAGAGGAAGGCGAGTGCCTTGTGGCCACTGTCGCCGGCGACGAACTGTGGAAAGAACGAGACGAAGAACAGCACGACCTTCGGGTTCAGGACGTTTGTCCAGAACCCCTGCATGAAAAGCTGGCGCAGCGATTTGTGTGCGCTTGCGACAGGCGCGCCGGCCGTTGCCGATGTCTTGGCCGGCGAGCTGAAAATCAGCCGCACGCCGAGATAGGTGAGGTAGATCGCGCCCGCGAACTTGATGACGGTAAACGCGGTGGCCGATGCAGCTAGCAGCGCAGTCAGGCCGAAGGCGCAGGCAAGCGAATGAACGCAGCAACCGGCGGATATGCCGAGCGCCGACATCAAGCCCGCTTTACGCCCCTGCGCAACGCTGCGCCCCACGATGTAAGCCGTATCGGGGCCGGGCGTGACATTGAGCAGAAAAACCGCCGCCACGAAGAACGGGAAGTGAACGATGCCGAACATGCTCGAGAACTCCTCGGTTACACGCGCAAACCAAAACAAACCGCCGTGCGGCGCCTGAAGCGGCCGATCGGCCGGACGGCTTCAGCTGCCGCTCGTCGTACCGGTGGGCAAGGCGAGGCGCTGTCCGCAATCGAGCGTGGCGCCCGCAAGAAACTCGCGCGCCGGCAGCCGTTTGCCGCCGGGCTTCTGCAACTGGGTGAGACGCAACGCGCCCGTGCCACAGGCCACGACGACGCCGTCGCTGCCCACCTCGACAATCGTACCCGGTTCCGCGTGGACCACGCCATCGATCGGTTCGGCCGCCCAGATCTTGAGCGCCGTACCATCCTCGAGCGTTGCGACGCCGCCCGGGAACGGATCGAACGCGCGGACCTGGCGGGCGAGCGCTTGCGCCGGCCGCTGCCAGTCGAGCGCCGCCTCGTGCTTGCCGATCTTCTCGGCGTACGTGACGCCGGCTTCAGGTTGCGGCGTAGCCGGCAGTCGACCCTCGCGCTCGAGCCTTTCGAGCGCCGAGACGATCAGTTCCGCCCCTTGGGCGGCGAGCTTGTCATGCAACGTGGCCGTCGTGTCGCACGCGGTGATCGGCGTGCGGGCGACGCTGATCATCGCACCCGTGTCGAGGCCTGCGTCTATCTGCATGAGGGTGATGCTCGTTTCAGCATCGCCCGCTTCGATGGCGCGGTGGATCGGCGCCGCACCGCGCCAACGCGGCAGCAGCGACGCATGAATGTTGATCGAGCCGTGCGGCGCGATATCGAGCGCTTCCTGCGGCAACAGCAAGCCGTACGCCGCGACGACCATGACGTCATGCGGTGTCGCGCGCAGCTGGTCGATGGCCGCGGCGGCTTGCTCCGGGAATTTGCCCGTGCGCCGCAACGACGGCGGTTGCGCCACGGGCATGTCGTGCTCGAGTGCGTAGCGCTTGACGGGGCTCGCCTGCAGCTTCATCCCGCGACCCGCCGGGCGATCGGGCTGCGTCAGCACGAGCGGAACGGCAAATCCGGCCTGATGAATCGCCGCCAGCGCGCTGGCGGCGAATTCCGGCGTACCGGCGAAAATGACACGCAACGTGTGGGACATGGGCGGGCCGGTATTACATCGCGTGCGCGAGCTTTTTCAGCTTCGTCTTGATCCGCGTCTGCTTGAGCGGCGACAGATACTCGACGAAGACTTTTCCCATCAGGTGATCCATCTCGTGCTGGATGCAGACGGCAAGCAGCCCGTCGGCCTCGAGTTCGAACGGCTCGCCTTTTTCGTTCAATGCGCGCACGCGGACGCGCTCCGCGCGCTCGACGCCGTCGTAAATGCCCGGCACCGAAAGACAGCCTTCTTCCGCCATCTTGCGCTCGTCGCTGGCCCAGACGATCTCGGGATTGATGAAGGCGCGCAGCTCGTCCCGCGCATCGGACACGTCGATGACGATCACGCGCTCATGCACGTCGACCTGCGTCGCGGCAAGCCCGATGCCGGGCGCGGCGTACATCGTTTCCGCCATGTCGGCGACGAGCTTGCGGATGCGGTCGTCCACCGCGGCGACCGGCTTCGCCACCTTGTGCAGGCGCTTGTCCGGGTAATTGAGGATGCTCAGTAAAGCCATGGTCTGAAAGTCGTCGGTGTACGGCGCACCGCGTCCGACGTTACGAAAAAGGAGTTGTTCAATAGGCCGTCCGGCCGAATTGCAGCGTGACGACCGGCCCCCGAAGATACGCCCTGCGAGGCGCGCTTCACGTTGGAGCGCGGCAGCCGCACGGGGAACACACGCGCAGCGCCTAAGCGCATCGGAGATGGTTTCGGATGGTGAAAATGTTATCACGCGGGGCCGATCTTCGCAGACGGTCCACAAGGAGCTGGCCATGCGCGCGCAGCCGATGACGGACGACGAACGTGCGGCGTGGCTCGCGTTGGCCGAGGCACGGGGGCTCAAACCTGCCGCCTTGCGCGCGCTGCTCGATGCATTCGGTTTGCCGCCGGCGCTACGCGCACAGCCGTTTCGCGCGCTGGCCGAGGTGGCCGGCGAGGCGGCCGCGCGGGCGGTCCTCACCGCGCCTGCGCCGGGCTTCGCAGCCCGGTGCGCACGTACCGCGGCCTGGCTCGGCGCCGCCAGCCATCAGCTCCTGGCGCTCTGCGATCCCGCGTATCCGCCCGCCTTGCTGACCATGCACGATCCGCCGCCGCTGCTATATGTAAAAGGCGAACTCTCGTCGCTCCACACACCGGGCATCGCGATTGTCGGCGCTCGCGCCGCCACGCCGCCGGGACTCGACGACGCCGGGCGATTCGCACGGGAGCTGGCGGGCGCCGGGCTCGCCATCGTCTCTGGCCTCGCGCTCGGGATCGACGCGGCCGCGCATCGCGGTGCGCTTGCCGCGCCCCATGGGCGTACGGTAGCCGTCGTAGGCACCGGCGCGGACCTCGTCTATCCGGCGCGGCACTGTGCGCTCGCCGACGAGATCGCAAGCCGCGGCGCGATCGTCTCCGAGTGGCCGCTCGGTACCCCCGCGCGGCCCGCGCATTTTCCCCAACGCAACCGGCTGATCGCCGGGCTCGCCAAAGGCGTTCTCGTCGTCGAGGCGGCCTTGCGCTCGGGCTCGCTCGTGACCGCGCGGCTCGCCAACGAAATGGGGCGCGATGTCTTTGCGCTGCCCGGATCCATCCACGCCCCGCTCGCGCGCGGGTGTCACCAATTGATCCGTGACGGCGCAAAGCTGGCCGAAACGCCCGACGACATCCTCGACGAGCTCGGACTGGCGCGAGCGCCGGCAGTTGCCGCGAACCCGACCGCCGCTACGCGGCCTTTGGCGCCTGAGGGGCAGAAACTGCTGGCGGCGCTCGGGCACGCACCGGCAACCCTTGAAATGCTGGCGGCCCGCACCGACATGGGCGGCACGGCGTTGCAGGGCAACCTGCTCACACTGGAACTGGGCGGTCACATCAGTCCCCTGCCCGGTGGCCGGTATGTGCGGATCGCGCCGCGTTGACGCGGCGCCATGCCTGATCGGGCGTGCTAAAGTCGCTCGGATCGAACACAAGAAAACTTTACGCAAGGAACCCCAGCATGGCCGCGCTGAATCTCGACACCGACGCACACCGCGTCGCCGAGCGCGTGCAAGACCCCGACACGCTGCTCGTCGCCTGCCTCTGCGCGCAATGGTGCGGCACGTGCCGCGAGTACAAGAGCGCGTTCGACGGATTGGCCGATGCGCATCCCGACATCTGCTTCGTCTGGATCGATATCGAGACGCACGCCGACCGGTTCGACGATCTCGACGTCGAGAATTTTCCTACGCTGTTGATCGAGGACGGCGTGACGACCCGCTTTTTCGGCACGGTCCTGCCCCATATTTCGATTGCTGAGCGCCTGCTGTCCGACCTCACGGCGCTGCCCGGCGCGGTGGGGGCGCCGAAGGTGCGGCCCGTCCTTGCTGACGCTTGATTGCCGGCATGCCGCGGCGCCCCTTCGCCGGCATCCGGGCACCCGGCATGAACCGTGCGGAGCGCTTCGGCGCGCCGCAGCCGTAGACGCCGCGCATGTCGCTCAGGTCCACCCACTTTTTCAGACGAACGGGCGCCGGGCGCGCGCCGTGTGCTATAAAGCGGTCGTTAAAGGGACCACACCCGGGTTCTGACCCGATAAACCAAAACATCCTGTCATGTCCAAAGCACTGATCATTGCGGAGAAGCCATCTGTCGCGAACGATATCGCGCGTGCGCTCGGCGGCTTCACCAAACATGACGAGTACTACGAAAGCGACGACTACGTGCTGTCGTCGGCTGTCGGCCATCTGCTCGAGATCGCCGCTCCTGAGGAATACGAGGTGAAGCGAGGCAAATGGAGCTTCGCGCACCTGCCCGTCATTCCGCCCCATTTCGACCTGAACCCGATTGCGAAAAGCGAGTCGCGGCTCAAGGTCTTGACCAAGCTGATCAAGCGCAAGGACGTCGAGCGCCTGATCAATGCCTGCGACGCGGGGCGCGAAGGCGAGCTGATTTTTCGCCTGATCGCGCAGCACGCGAGCGTGAAGAAGCCCGTGCAGCGGCTTTGGCTGCAATCGATGACGCCGGCCGCGATTCGCGACGGCTTTGCGCATTTGCGCAGCGATGCCGAGATGCAGCCGCTTGCCGATGCGGCGCGCTGCCGCTCCGAAGCCGACTGGCTCGTGGGTATCAACGGCACGCGTGCGATGACGGCGTTCAACAGCAAGGGCGGCGGCTTCTTCCTGACGACGGTCGGACGTGTGCAGACGCCGACACTGTCGATCGTGGTCGAGCGTGAAGAAAAGATCCGGCACTTCGTGCCGCGGGATTATTGGGAAGTGCGCGCCGAATTCGTCTGTGCGGGCGGTTTCTACGAGGGCCGCTGGTACGACCCGAAGTTCAAGCGCGACGAACTCGATCCCGAGAAGCGCGATTCGCGGCTCTGGAGCTTGCCGGCCGCCGAGACGATCGTGGCGGCCTGCCGCGGCCAGCTCGGCACCGTCACCGAAGAGTCGAAGCCGTCGAGCCAGCTGTCGCCGGCCCTGTTCGACTTGACGAGCCTGCAGCGCGAAGCCAACGGGCGTTTCGGCTTTTCGGCCAAGAACACGCTCGGCTTGGCGCAGGCGCTCTATGAAAAGCACAAGGTGCTCACCTACCCCCGTACCGATTCGCGCGCGCTGCCCGAGGACTATATGGGCACGGTGCAGAGCACGCTCGAGATGTTGAAGGAGAGCAATAACTATCTGCCTTTCGCCAAGCAGGTGCTCGACAAGGGCTGGGTGAAGCCGAACAAGCGCATCTTCGACAACGCGAAGATCAGCGATCACTTTGCAATCATCCCGACGCTGCAGGCGCCGAAGGCGCTGTCCGAGCCCGAGCAGAAGCTGTACGACCTCGTCGTGAAGCGTTTCCTCGCCGTTTTCTTCCCGGCGGCGGAGTACCGCGTCACGACGCGCGTGACGGAAGTCGCGGGCCATCACTTCAAGACCGAGGGCAAGGTGCTCGTCGAGCCCGGCTGGCTGCAGATCTACGGCCGTGAAACGAGTGGCGAAGACGCGAACCTCGTCCCCGTGCAAAAGGACGAGAAGGTCAAGACCGACAAGATCGCGGCGCACGGCCTCGTGACGAAGCCGCCTGCACGCTATAACGAAGCGACGCTGCTTTCGGCGATGGAAGGCGCGGGCAAGCTCGTGGAAGACGACGAGTTGCGCGAAGCGATGGCGGCGAAGGGTCTCGGCACACCGGCCACGCGCGCCGCGATCATCGAAGGGCTGCTCGGCGAAAAGTATCTGGTGCGCGACGGTCGCGAGCTGATCCCGACTGCGAAGGCGTTTCAACTGATGACGCTGCTGCGCGGGCTGGGGGTGAAGGAGCTGACGGCGCCGGAGTTGACCGGCGAGTGGGAGTACAAGCTCTCGCAGATGGAACGCGGCAACCTCGCACGCGATGCGTTCATGCAGGAAATTGCCCGCATGACGCAGACAATCGTCAAACGTGCGAAGGAGTACGACTCCGATACGATCCCGGGCGACTATGCGACGCTGTCGACGCCGTGCCCGAACTGCGGCGGCCAGGTGAAAGAGAACTACCGGCGCTTTGCCTGCACGCAGTGCGAGTTCTCGATTTCGAAGATTCCCGGCAGCCGGCAATTCGAGATCGAGGAAGTCGAGACGTTGCTCGCCAAGAAGGAAATCGGCCCGCTGTCGGGCTTCCGCAGCAAGATGGGGCGGCCCTTCTCGGCCATTCTCAAGCTTGCGTTCGACGACGAAACGAAGAACTACAAGCTCGAGTTCGACTTCGGCCAGGACCAGGACAGCGAAGACGGCGAGGCGCCCGACTTCAGCGAGCAGCAGCCTGTCGGCGCCTGCCCGAAATGCAACGCGCGCGTGTTCGAGCACGGCATGAGCTACGTCTGCGAGCATTCGGTCGGCAGCGGCAAGACCTGCGACTTCCGCTCGGGCAAGGTGATCCTGCAGCAGGAGATCGCGCGCGAGCAGATGGCGAAGCTGCTCGAAGCGGGTCGCACCGACTTGCTGACGGGCTTCAAGTCGTCTCGCACGGGCCGCAACTTCAAGGCTTACCTCGTCAAGCAGAGCGACGGCAAGATCGGTTTCGAATTCGAGAAGAAGGAGCCGTCTGCGAAGACTGCGGCCAAGACGGCAGCGAAATCGGGCGCAAGCGCCGCGGCGAATGCCGACGGCGCGCAAAAGGCGCCAACACAAACGGCTGCACCAGCCCAGAAGACGGCGACCGCGAAAACCGCGGCAAAGACGGCTGCGGCTAAAACGCCGGCAAGCAAGTCGGCTGCGACCAAAACGGCCGCCAAGAAAGCGACCGCCCGGAAAGCCAGCGCCTGACGCCGGCAGGCGCCGGGACGGGACCGGACACCGGGAGGCTCACGCGCCTTTCGGTAGCCGGAGCCCGGAGCCCGGAGCCCGGAGCCCGGAGCCCGGAGCCCGGAGCCCGGTTAGACAGGCGATGCCGAGTCCTCTCTCACGCCCGCCTGTCTCACCAGCCTTTCATCGCATCCCTTCATTACAGCCAGCCCATCGAAGATTGCAACGCGCAGCCTCAAAGCGGCGTGGGCGTGCTGACCCGCGTGCGCGCCGTGCGCACGAGCTTCGGTACGGCGCTGCTCCCGCGCGTCTGCCCGCTTGCACCGCCGTCGAGGAGTTCGTCCGCATCGTATTCGAGCAGAGGCTCCGGCTCCTGCGCGTGACCGACGTCGGTTACGGGCCGGCCGTCTTTCAGCCAGAGCTCGCCGAGCGTACCGTTAGGCGTCTGGCTGAAGTGGTCGACGAGGTGGTCGATGAACGTGCGGACCTTCGCCGGCAAGTGCCGGCGGCTCGGGTAGCCGATATTGACCTCGACCTGCGGCAACCGATAGTCCGACAAAACGCGGACGAGATTGCCGCGTGTCGCGTCGCTACCGATCAGGTAGCTCGGCAGAATCGCCACGCCCATGTCGAGCAGCGCGAACTGCCGCAGCATTTCCGTATTGTTCGCGACGAGAACGTTTTGCGGCCGGACGCGCACCTCGCCTTCTGGGCCCGTGAACACCCGCTCCTCGCCCCAATACTCCGACGGCAAGCTCAGACATGCGTGGTCTGCCAGATGTTCAGGCCGCGTCGGCGTGCCGTGCTTCTCGAGGTATGACGGCGTCGCGCAGACGATCATGCAGCCCGTCGTCAGGCGGCGCGTGACGATGCTTGCGCTGCGCATTTTCTGCGCGATCACGATGCCCACGTCGAAGCCTTCTTCCACCAGATCGACGCCGCGGTCGACGAGCGTCAGGTCCGGCAGCACCTTCGGGTAGCGCTGCACGTAGGTCTGGAGAACCGGCGCGAGGTTGTGCAGCCCGAACACCACGGGCGCGACGATGCGCAACGTGCCGACGGGCTCGTGGTTGCGCGCCACGACCATCTGCTCGACGTCTTCGAGTTCCTCGAGAATCTGTCTCGCCCGCTCGAGGTAGACCTGTCCCGACTCGGTCAGCGAAAGGCTGCGCGTCGTGCGGTTGAGCAGGCGCGTGCCGAGCCTGCCTTCGAGATCGGCGACGTGGCGCGTGGCGACCGCGTTCGAGATATCCATCGCGCTCGCCGCGCGCGCGAAACTACCGAGATCCGCCACCTTCACGAATACACGCATGGACTGCAAGTGATCCATTGACGACTCCTGCCGCTGTTGTTACTCAGAAAAAAATTCCTGAGCCAATTCGTAATTGTCCTACGACTTTGAAACTCGCGCAGAGTTGCCAGCGGACGGCAATTTATTTCCAAAAATAAAAAGAGCCGGATCAATTAGTTCAAAAGTGGGAACAATGATCCCAATAGACATAAAAAAACCGCCAATCGGCGGTCTTTTTTAGTGCAATGAGCGGCCCGGAAGCCGAAAGGCCCCGGGCCGGCGCTGCTGGTTGACGTCACGCAGTTGTACCGAGTCTTTCCTCGATATCGCCCTTCGTGCGCGAAAGCGCGTGCGGCAGGCGCTGGTCCAGGGCCTTGAAGAACTCGGCGTGCAGTTCCAGCTCCTTACGCCATGCTGCGTCGTCGACAGAGATCACCTGATCGAACTGCTCGCGCGTGAAGTCAAGTCCGCTCCAGTCGATGTCCTCATAACGCGGAGAAACACCGAACGCATGGTCGACGCCCGCCGCCGCGCCCTCGATTCGGCCGATCATCCAGCGCAGCACGCGCATGTTCTCGCCGAAGCCGGGCCAGACGAACTTGCCGTCCGCGCCCTTTCGGAACCAGTTCACGCAGAAGATCTTCGGCACGGTGGCGCCCAGCGCCTGCAGTCGTTCGCCCACTTTGAGCCAGTGGTCGAAGTAGTCGCCCATGTGATAGCCGCAGAACGGCAGCATCGCGAACGGGTCGCGACGCACGACGCCTTGTTGTCCGGCCGCGGCGGCGGTGGTTTCCGAGCCCATCGTCGCAGCCATGTAGACGCCTTCGCCCCAGTTGCGCGCCTCGGTGACGAGCGGCACCGTGGTCGAGCGACGGCCACCGAAGATGAAGGCATCGATCGGCACGCCCGCCGGATTTTCCCAATCGGGGTCGATCGACGGGCATTGCGAGGCGGGCGCCGTGAACCGCGCGTTCGGGTGCGCGGCCTTGCGGCCCGTTTCCTTGGCGATCTCGGGCGTCCAGTCGTTGCCTTGCCAGTCGATCAGATGCGAGGGCGGCGTATCGGTCATACCTTCCCACCAGACGTCGCCGTCGTCGGTCAAAGCGACGTTCGTGAAGATCACGTTCGCCTTGAGCGTGGCCATGGCGTTGAAGTTCGTCTTCTCGCTCGTACCGGGCGCGACGCCGAAGTAGCCGGCTTCCGGGTTGATCGCATAGAGACGGCCGTCCTTGCCCGGCTTGATCCAGGCGATGTCGTCGCCGATTGTCGAGATGGTCCAGCCGCTCATGCTTTGCGGCGGAATCAGCATGGCAAAGTTCGTCTTGCCGCAGGCCGACGGGAACGCCGCTGCGACGCGGTACTTGCGCCCTTCGTTCGACGTCACGGTCAGGATCAGCATATGTTCGGCGAGCCAGCCTTCCGAGCGGCCCATCGTAGAGGCGATGCGCAGCGCGAAACACTTCTTGCCGAGCAGCGCGTTGCCGCCGTAGCCCGAGCCGA
>CBJMQH010000037.1:0-16883 GCA_966431825.1 uncultured Trinickia sp. | reverse complement strand
CGAGCGTCAGTTGCCTGTTCATCGCCATCGATCATTTCAAATCGATCAACGATCCCCACGGACATGCTGCGGGCGATCGCGCGTTGTCCGAACTCGCCCGATGCGTGCGCGGCGCGCTGCGCGCGGGCGACACGCTCGCGCGATACGGCGGCGAGGAATTCGCAGCGCTTCTGCCGCGCACCGATCTCGGCCCGGCGCGCGCGGTTGCCGAGCGCATGCGGCGGGCTGTGGTGGCGCTCGACGTACGCAACGACGACGGGATGCCGATCGCGCTTACCGTGTCGATCGGCATTGCCGTGCAGCCGGGCGCCCGCGCCGGCGGCGAGGCGCTCGCGGCTGCTGTCGTGCGCGCGCTCGTCGACGGGGCCGACCGGGCGATGTATCGGGCGAAGCGTAACGGTCGCAATCGCGTCGAGACGGTCGAAGCGTAGAAGCGGAGACCGAGCGTGTAGCGACTTCGGGCCTGGCCGCATGCGCAATAGCGTCTTCGCTCGATATCTGAACGGCGCTCAGACGTCGTCGGGCGGCACGCCGAGCAATTGCAGCGCACCGCCGGCGACCGAGGCGAACAGGGGCGCGGCCACCGCACCGCCGTAATACGATTGCCCTGTCGGCTCGTCGATCATGACGGCAACGATGATGCGCGGGTCGCTCATCGGGGCCATCCCGGCGAACAGTGCGCGGTACTTGCCCTTCGCATACGCGCTGCCCGCGTGTTTCCATGCCGTTCCTGTCTTGCCCCCGACGCGGTAACCGTCGATTTTGGCCAGGCGCCCAGTGGCATCGTCGGCAGTCGTCGCCTCGAGCATCGTGCGCAGTGCCGCGGCCGTTTTCGAGGTTGTCACGCGGGGCCGGCCTACGCTTGCGTCGACGTCGTCCTCGTTATTCGCTTCGTCCTCGAGTAACAGCGACGCGGCGCGCAAGGTGCCGTCGCCCGCGAATACCGTGTACGCCTGGGCGACCTGCATCAATGAAGTCGAGAAGCCGTACCCGTAGCCGATCGTGGCCTGTTCTATCGGACGCCAGCGTTGCCACGGACGCAGCTTGCCTGCGGCTGTGCCCGGAAACGGCAACGCAGGCACGTGTCCGATTCCATATTGCTCATACTTCGTCCCGATCGTTTCGGCCGGCAAGGAAAGCGCTAGCTTGGCAAGCGCCACGTTGCTCGATTTCGTGAGCGCTTCAGTGACCGAGATCGTGCCGTGGTCGGATGTGTCGTGGATCGTGTTCGAACCGATCGAGTAGGTACCGGGTGCCGTTTGGATCAGCGTCGTCGGCTGCGCGATACCGGCATCGAGCGCGGTAGCGATCAATAGCGGCTTGATCGTCGAGCCCGGCTCGAACGTGTCGGTCAACGCGCGGTTGCGCAGGGCGATGCCGCGCCGTTGGTCACGCGCGTTCGGGTCGAAGCTCGGTGCATTGGCGAGCGCCAGCACTTCGCCGCTTCGCGCGTCGAGTACAACGACGCTGCCTGCCTGCGCCTTGTGGCGCTCGAGCGCACGTCCAAGCTCGGCGTAGGCGAGTTGCTGAATGCGCCGATCGATCGTCAAGCGCACGGTTGCGCCGTTGCGGGCGGCCACGAGAGGCCGGAGATCCGAGATGATCCGGCCGAGCCGGTCGCGGATGACATCCCGCGCGCCCGGCTGCCCGGCGAGCAGCCCTTCGGCGGCCAGTTCGATGCCTTCCTGACCCGCGTCGTCCATGCCGGTGAAGCCGACTACATGGGCCGCCGCTTCCCCTTCCGGGTAAAAGCGTTTCGACGACGGCAGCTGCGTGACGCCGGTGAGGTTCATGGCGGCGATCTCTTTTGCCGTTGGCGCGTCGACTTCCCGTTTGAGCAGCACGAAGGACCGGGCGCTCCCGAGGCGTGCCTGCAACGCGTCGGTTGTCAGCCCGAGGGCGCGCGCGAGCGGGACCTGCGCGGCAGGATCGATGCGTTGCGGTTCGCCCCAGATCTCATAAGTCGCGAGGCTGATCGCGAGCAACGAGCCGTGACGATCGACGATGGGGCCGCGGACTGCTGCGAGCGGGAACGTTTGCCGGTACCGCTTTTGGCCCTGCGCCAGATGGAAATCGTGCTCGACGATCTGAATCCACCAGGCACGTGCGGCAAGGGCGCAAAAAGCGGCCGTGACGACTGCAAGGATCAGTGCTGAGCGCCAGGCTGGAAGCCTGTGGCCAAGCGCGGGGCTCTTCGCATGGGGCTGGAAGCGGAGCGGCGGTTTGCGAAATGGATGCATGTGTCGAGTCGGCCGATCGGACGGGCGACTCGGCTGAGAAATCAGTGGGCTTGGCGCATTGTAAACAAAACGTAATATTGTGTCGTTTTCCGAATCCCTCTCTCTTGCCGTTTACCGGTAATCGATATACACTCATGCCCATTCAATCATTTCGCTGTCGCGATACCCAAGCGCTGTTCGAAGGCCGGGCGGTGCTGCGATTTCTACCGTTTCGGTCCGGTGCGGAACGCAAGCTGACGTTGCTCGATGCGGCTGCAACGTTGGCCGCGCTGTTGGCGCCGCCGGGAAACCGGCTGGAAATGCTACGGGGCAATCGGGCAGGGCAGTACAGCATACGCATCAACGGCCAGTGGCGCGTGTGTTTCATCTGGACGCACGAAGGGCCTGAGTCGGTCGAGATCGTCGACTATCACTGACACTGAGGGGGAAACCATGACGCAGTTGCAAAATGAAATGCGGCCCGTGCATCCGGGTGAGATCCTGCGCGAAGAGTACCTCGTGCCGCTCGGCATGACGGCCAATGCGTTGGCGCAGGCGCTACGCGTGACGCCGACACGAATCAACGACATCGTACGCGAGCGGCGCGGGATTACCCCCGATACGGCATTGCGCCTCGCGCGTTATTTCGGCGGCGACGCGCAAACATGGCTCAATCTGCAGCAAACCTATGATCTGAAGACGGCTATCCGCGATCACGGCCGGGAGATCGAGCGCGACGTGCAGCCGCGCGAAGCTGCCACTGCCTGAGCACTGGCGGGTAGTCAATTGAAAATCGCCGCGGCTCTGCACACGGCGATTTTTGCGGATGAGCGCGACGCTTGCGCGCTCACGTCGCGTTCAACGCTGAGTCAAGATGCGCTCAGCGCTCAGGCCGGCAGTGCGAACCGCGACAGTGCCTCGCGCAGGGAGCCCGCCTGATCTTTCAGCGATTGCGCGGCGGCCGCGGCCTGCTCCACGAGCGCAGCGTTCTGCTGCGTCACCTTGTCCATTTCCCCGACCGCGCGGTTGACCTGTTCGATGCCTGCGCTTTGCTCGTGCGACGCATGGCTGATTTCTTCGAGAATTTCGTTGACGCGGCGGACCGACTGCACGATCTCGCCCATCGTCGCCCCGGCGTTGGCCACGAGCGCTGCACCCTGATCCACCGTGTGGGTCGACGTTTCGATGAGCGCCTTGATTTCCTTGGCGGCAGTGGCGGAGCGCTGCGCGAGGCTGCGCACCTCCGACGCCACGACGGCGAAGCCGCGTCCTTGTTCGCCCGCGCGCGCAGCTTCGACCGCCGCATTGAGTGCCAGGATGTTCGTTTGGAAGGCAATGCCGTCGATCACGCCGATGATGTCGCCGATCTTCTGCGAACTCGACGTAATCTCATTCATTGTCCGCACAACGTCATCAACCACGCTGCTGCCGCGCGTCGCGACGCCCGCCGCCTCTTCGGCGAGGTTGGCGGCTTGCGACGCGCTGTCGGCGTTCAGCTTCACGTTCGACGTCATCTCGTCCATGCTCGACGCGGTCTGCACGAGGGCGGCCGCCTGCTGTTCGGTGCGCTGGGACAGATCGATATTCCCGGCCGCAATTTCGCTCGCGCCGACGTTGATGTTCTCGGCGCCTGCGCGTACGCGGGAAACCGCATCTGCCAGACCCGACTGCATGTCGGCCAGCGCTGCCATCAGACTGCCGTCCGCATTCGGTGCAACGCTCACGTGGACTGTCAGGTCGCCCTCAGCCATGCGGCGAGCGGTGTCGATCGCGACTTCGAGTTCGCCGCCCAGACCGCGGCGCACGCTGCGCAACACCAGCATCATCGCAATCGTCGCGAGCAGGCCGAGACCTACGGTGATCGATGCCCACCGGATGGTCGACGAAAGGATTGCCGCATTGACGTCATCCATGTACATGCCGGTGACGATGAACCAGTCCCAGGGTGTGAAGTGGCGCGAGAACGATTTTTTCGCTACCGGTACGTCGCTGCCGGGCTTCGACCACAGGTAGTCGACGAAATCGCCGTCGCCGTTGCTGCCGGCCTTGATGATGTCGAGGAAGAGGTGGTTGCCGCTCGGATCGGTGAAGCCGCTCAGGTCCTTCCCGACGAGCTGGGGCTTGATCGGGTGCATGAGCATGACAGCATGCGAATCGTTGATCGAAAAATATCCGTCCTTGCCGTAGCGCAGCTGCCCGATCGTTTCCAATGCCTTCTTTTTCGCGTCGTCTTCGCTCATCGTGTGCTGCTGCGAAGCGGCGTAGTAGAAGTTGACGATGCTCGAGGCTTCGTCAGTGAGGGTAATCAGCTGATCTCGGCGATCGTTGATCAACGACGTGCGGGATTGCAATACGCCGGCCACGCCGATCAGGACCAGCCCGATCCATAGCACGGCGATCATGGAGCCCAACTTCCGGTTAAGGGTCATTCTCTGCATCGCGTCGCTCTCGAAGTCTATTCCGTTGGCGGCTCGTATAAAGCGTCTCCCACGCAGGCCGCATGGCCTGTTTATCGGCAGCGCGGTGCCGCGGTTCGAGCGGGGGAAACCCTAGGGGTCGGATGGGAATTAGACTGACAAATGCTATGAGCGCCGCGCTCGCCGTTGCCATGAAGGCGGAGCGCGGGGAGGCGGTGCAACCCCGACATTGCGTTCTAACCTGCCGGCCCGCCGACCGGCTGCCATGCATAGGGCTGGGGCGGCGCGCCGGTTATACCGGATCTTTGTCGGGCGGGCCTTCCGGTTGTTGCGGTTCGTCGTTGTGATGCCCGGGCGACGGCGGGACCAGGGGATCGTGGTCAGGGTCGCGCGTCGGATCAGCGAGCGGATCCGGGTTCGGTGCGGTGTGCATCAGATAGTCCATGAGCGGGTGCGCCGAAAAAGGGTTGCGTGTCGGGGTACGGCGAGCACTGCTTACGAAGTTATATGCCATCGGGCGGGCGGTTGCGCGGCGTTTTTGGCGCTCGTGTCCTGCCCGCTCACCGCAGACCCCGTTTGCGCCGCTGCGCCGGAGCCGGTGCCGGTCGCAAGGGCGCCCGGCAAGCGTTCGGTGAGCGCATCGATCTCAACCCGCACGCGGGTCGGTAAATGATGCGCGCGGCGCCACGCGAGGTGAACGTCGCTCGTATCGCTCGTATCGCGCGTATCGCTCGTGCGTGCGGTAGACGTGCTTGCGCTGACGCCTGTCGTCGAACATGCCTATCGTTTCGACGTGCTGCCGCAGGCACTTGCCCATTTGGCGCGCGGAGCCTTCGACAAGATCGTCGTGAAAGTCGATTGAGGCGAAATCAGAATAGTTGCCGACGTCGAGCGTCAAAAAACAAACCCCGGCAATGGAATTGCCGGGGTTTGCCTTCTTCCGAACCGAGGCGGCTTATGATGCGTTGCCGCCTTTACCGACGTTCATCACGTCGATCAGCTGCCCTTGGCAATCCGATTCTGGATATGCTCGGCACGGCTCGTCGAAGACGGATGCGAGCTCATCATCGAGCTTTTGCCGCCGTCGAGTTGCGCGAGCTTTTGGAAAGCGGTCACGAGGCCCTTCGTGTTCATGTTTTTCTGCTTCAGCAGATCGAACGAGAAGTCGTCGGCGGCGCTTTCCTGCGATTGCGAGAATTGTGCGTTGATGAATTTCTCGGTCAGATCGCCCAATTGCGAGTTCGACAAGGCTGCGACGCCCGGCGAAGCTGCGCCTGCGGCGCTACGGGCTGCGCTGACCGTATAGGCCGTTTGCATTGCCTTCTTCGAGTGACCCAGCGCGACGTGGCCCATTTCGTGGCCGATCACGCCACGCAGCTCGTCGTCGTTCATCATGTCCATCAGACCGCTGTACACGCGCACGCAACCGTTGCCCATCGCCCAGGCGTTGACGTCCTTCGTCATATAGACCTTGTAATTGATCTTCTGACCGTTCAGCGTCATGTCGCCGAAGGCGTGCATCACTTTCGTCAGCCGCTTCGTGTAGGCGCTGCCCGCCGGTGCGATTTTCGACTCTGCGTCGCTCGCCTTGCACGAGTCGTTCGACAGCGCAACGATATCGCTATCGGACAACGTCGCTGCCTTCACGAGGCTGCTACCGGCGTCCTTCAGGCTATTCGCGTCGAGATTTTGCACGCCGCCGCATGCGGCCAATGCGAATGCCAAGCCGCACGCTGCGACTGCTTTCGTGAATTGCATCGGATTACCCCCGGAAAGTTTTTGGAATGCGCGATTTTGCATAAAATGTCAAAAAATTACTAGTAGCCGAAGGTCCATTCGCATGAACGTGTCGTCTGCATTGCGCCACGCTTGCGATTGACATCAGGCTACCACCGCAGTAGAGGCGGAATGCGTCCGAGATAGGGGCGATGTTTATCGCCCGGGGGCGAAACCGTGCTAATTCCGATCGTGGCATTGTCCGGCTGGCACCGGCGTCACATTGGGATTGGGCGCAACGCGCAATCGGAGGTTGGGGGGATGCCTCTGGAGATGCGAGGCAACGGGCGCTGAAAGGGCGCCGAATAGGCGCCGTCAGCGTATCAAATCGTTCGGCGTATCCACGTCGGCCAGAATGCCGGGATCGTCGACGTCGAGCTTCGTCACCGTGTCCGAGGCCGAGGCGACGAGCGTCCGGGCGCCGATGTCGCCGTCGAGCGCTGCAAGCGCCTCGCCGTGCACGGCGCCGAAGCCTACGGGGTGGCCCCGCACGCCGCGATAGCAAGGCACGACGATCGAAGCGCCCGCGTCGAGCCGTCGAGCGATCGCGCTGATCGTCGCCGGCTCGATCCACGGCATGTCTGCGAGCGCGACGATCCAGGCTTGGGCGTCGAGGGTTGCGCGTACGGCGCTCGCCAGGCTTGCGCCCATGCCGCGCGCCGCGCCGGGCGCAAAAACCACATCGCAGCCCGCCTCGTTGAGCGCATGGGCGAGCGTTTCGTCGCCAGGGCGCACGACAGCCAACACCGTCGGTACGCTCGAGCGCAACCGGCGAGCCGCCGCGCCTGCCACGGACATGCCGCGCTCGTCGAGCGGGGCGAGCAGCTTGTTGGACTGCCCGCTCGAATCGAATCGCGTGCCACGGCCCGCGGCCAGCAACACGCCTATCGCACATGAGGCGTAGCTCATCGAAACCCTGAGAGAAGGCCTGCCTTGTCGAAACGATCAGGATGCGCGGCGACTGGGCACCGCACGTCTGCCAGACGACGCCGATCAGTGCCGGGCAAGCGGGCACGCTTAAACGGCCGCGGGCGCCAGGACCTTGTCCAGCGTGATCGGCAGGTCGCGCACCCGCACCCCTGTTGCATGATAGACGGCATTGGCGATAGCGGCCGGCACGCCTGTAATGCCGATCTCCCCGATGCCTCGGGCGCCCAAGGCGTTGATGTGGGGATCGGGCATGTCGAGCACGGTGATATCGATCTCACCGATGTCGGCGTTCACGGGCACATGGTATTCGGCGAGGTTCGTATTGACGAACCGGCCGTCCCGCGGATCGAGCTCGCTCGCTTCCTCCAGCGCAGCGCCGAGCCCCCAGACGATGCCGCCGAGCAACTGGCTTTTGCCGGTTTTCGCATTGAGCAGTTTGCCGACGTCATAGACGGCGACGATGCGCGGCACCCGGATCGTTCCCAGCGCCTCATCGACATTAACCTCCACAAAAACCGCGCCGAACGAGTGGAACGCATACCGTTTGCTCTCTTGCGTGCTCTTCGCGCTTGCACTGGCCTCGATCGGTCGCCCGCCTGCGCGCGCGATGACCGCGGCTGCGGGGTCGCGGCGCCTCGCATCCTCGCGGCTCACGACCCAGCCGTCGGCTACCGTCACCTCGTCGACGCTCATGCCGTGCAGCGGAGAACCGTTATCTGCACAAGCCATTGCGATCAACCGATTGCGCGCGGCGAGCGCCGCTTCGCGCACGGCCGGTGCGACGCTCGCAACGGATTGCGAGCCCCCAGAGACAGGGGCATGCGGCAGAGAGGAATCGCCGAGTGCAAAGCTGACCCGCTCGACGGGGAAGCCGAGTGCGTCGGCGGCCACCTGTGTCATGACGGTGTAGGTGCCGGTGCCGAGATCCTGCGTACCCGACGCGACGAAAGCCGTTCCGTCGGGCAGGATTCGTGCGAGTGCGCCCGCTTCGCTGCGGTGCGCGGGATAGGTTGCGGTGGCCATCCCGTAACCGATCAGCGTCTCGCCGTTGCGCGATGCGCGCGGCTTGCCGGTGCGTTTTGACCAGCCGAAGCGCTCGGCGCCGATTCGGTAACACTCGCGCAGTTGCTTGCTCGACCACGGCTTGCCTTCCTGGGGATCGGTTTCTGCGTAGTTCTTGACCCGCAATGCGACGGGATCCATGTCGAGCGCGTAGGCCAATTCGTCGAGCGCCGATTCGAGCGCGAAACTGCCTGTCGTTTCACCGGGTGCGCGCATAAACGTCGGGGTGCCGAGGTTCAGCGGCACGAGCCTGTGCGACGTGGCGAGATTCGGCACCGCATAGAGCATTCGGGTCACGACGCCGCAGGTCTCGGTCCAATCTTCGATCATCGACGTGGTCGTATAGGTCTCGTGCCGCAGTGCCGTCAGCGTTCCATCGGGGCGCGCAGCGAGCATCAGATGCTGTTCGGTGTGCGGGCGCGCGCCCACCGGGCCGAACATTTGCGGCCGCGTGAGCGCGAGGCGTACGGGGCGACCGACCTCCTTCGCCGCCATCGCGGCGAGTACCACATGCGACCAGACCGAACCCTTGCAGCCGAAGCCGCCGCCCACGAAAGGCGAAATGATATGGACCTGCTCCGGCGGTATGCCTAGCGTCTTGGCGACGGCATTGCGTGCGTTCGCGACACCCTGCGTCGTATCGTAGAGCGTGAGCTTCGGCCCGTCCCACGTCGCGAGCACGGCGTGCGGTTCCATCGGGTTGTGGTGCTCGATGGGCGTCGTGTAGACGGCCTCGACACGGACGCTGCCGGCCGCGTATCCCTCTCTGAAGTTGCCGCGCTCGGTGTCGGGTTTGCCGCCGATCATGGAGGCCGGTGGATGCGCGCGCGCCTTGCCGGATGCGAAGTCGAGCTTGGGTGTGGCGCCTGCATAGGTCACATGCAGTTGCCCGGCGGCGTCGGTCGCCTGTTCCAGCGTTTCGGCCACCACCACGGCGACGGGCTCGTTGGCATAGTGGACTTCGTCGTCCTGCAGCAGCGACAGACGCCGAAGTGCCGGTGGCGAGACGGCCGCCTGCCCCGCGCCGGGCAGCTTCGGCGCGTTGCGCGCCGTCATCACGAGCAGGACGCCGGGCAGCGCTTGCGCGCGCCGCGCGTCGATCGATTCGACGCGGCCTGCGGCAAGGGTGCTCGTGACGAGCACGGCGTGGGCCAGCTTGCCGGCCGGAAAGTCCGCCGCATATTGGGCCGCGCCCGTGACTTTCAGTACGCCGTCTGTGCGGCTGAGCGGTTCGCCGATCAGGTTCACGCAGTAGCTCCCGTTGGGCCGGCAGCCATGCGGCCGGCAGCGACGTTGATGGCCCGGAGAATCGCCCGCTGAGCCAGGGTGACCTTGAAGGCGTTATGACGTAGCGGTTGCGCAGCCTCAAGTTCGGCCGCTGCCGCGCTGGCAAGCGCCGTGTCGGTAAGCGGCTGACCGGTCAGCATTCGCTCGGCGATCCGGGCACGCCACGGCTTGTGGGCGACGCCGCCGAGCGCGATGCGGACTTCGGCGAGGGTCCCGTTCTCGATGTGCAGCGCTGCCGCCACGGAAACGAGGGCAAACGCGTAGCTCGCGCGGTCGCGTACCTTGAGGTAAGCGGCATGGTCGGCAAAGCGCGGCGGCGGCAGGTCCACGGCCGTGATCAACTCGCCCGGCGCGAGCGTCGTATCGCGTTCGGGATGCGCTTCGGGCAGGCGGTGGAAGCTGTCGAACGCGATCGTGCGTACGCCGTCAATGCCCGATACCTGGACCGTGGCGTCGAGCGCAGCAAGCGCGACGCTCATATCGGACGGATTGACCGCGACGCATTGTTCGCTCGCGCCGAGAATCGCGTGTGAACGATTCAGCCCTTCGCGGGCACCGCAGCCGCTGCCCGGTACGCGCTTGTTGCAATTCGGGAACGCCGCGTCGTAGAAGTACGGACAGCGCGTGCGCTGCATCAGATTGCCGCCGACGGTCGCCATATTGCGCAACTGGGCCGATGCCCCTGCAAGCAGCGCCTGTGCGAGTAACGGGTAGCGCTCGCGCACGAGTGCATGGGCGGCTGCGTCGCTGTTGCGCACGAGCGCGCCGATCCGCAGGCCACCGTCGGGCAGCGTCGAGACCGCGTCGAGCCCATTGCCAAGCCGCGTGATATCGATGAGCTTTGCCGGTTTGGCGACGCCGCCCTTCATGAGATCGAGCAGATTCGTGCCGCCGCCGATAAAGACCGTGCCCGGCTCCCGGGCGGCACGCAGCGCGCCGCTCACGTCCTGCGCGCGCTCGTACGAAATTGCCTCCATCGCGTACTCCTTCGAGCAGAGTCAGCTTGTTGCGTCATGCACGGCGCGAATCGCCGCGACGATGTTCTGATACGCACCGCACCGGCACAGGTTGCCGCTCATCCGTTCGCGGATTTCGGCTTCGGTGAGCGCAGCTGGGCGTGTTCGCACGTTCTCCGACGCGGCGCTTGCCGCGCCCGTCCGGAATTCTTCGAGCAGCGCGGTGGCCGAGCAAAGTTGTCCCGGCGTGCAATAACCGCACTGGAACGCATCGTGGTCGAGGAATGCGCGCTGCATTGGGCTCAAGGCGGCCTCCTGCGCGAGGCCTTCGACCGTGGTGATCGCCTCGCCGTCGTGCATGATCGCGAGTGTCAGGCACGCGTTGATGCGCCGGCCGTTCGCGAGAACGGTGCAGGCACCGCATTGCCCGCGATCGCAGCCTTTTTTTGTGCCGGGCAGCCCGGCATACTCGCGCAGCGCGTCGAGCAGCGTCACGCGCGGCTCGATGCGCAGCATGTACGGGCGGCCGTTGATCGTCAGTTTCACAGGCTCGGCGCGCGGCGCGCTATGCGGCACAACGTCGGCCGGTTCGGTGGCGTGGGGCATGATCGACTCCTGTCCGTGCAGGTAGGGCGCGGCACTCACGCCGGCCGCGGCCGCTGCCGATTGCAGAAAGCGACGGCGACCGGTGTTGGGCGGCGTGGCCGTTTCGGATGCAGCCGAGGGCTGGGCGGTGCCGGGGCGCCGAGCGGTGGACTTGGGCATGGTCGTCACGGGCCTTTCGGTAAGCGCGCGGGCATGGCGAAAATGCAAATCCTGTCAGCCCGAGGCGCACAGTCGGTGAGGGCAGCAAAGCGGGTGCCCGGTCGATGCAAGGGCGGGGCGGCGCGCAAGACCGGTGGCGGCGCGTGACGGCTGTCGGCCGGACGACGGCTTGCACGATGCGTCTGGACTGTTATAGCAGCTGAGCAAAAAATTGCCTGCATTGCCCGTTGCATCGCGGCGGCGACGCGCGTCTGTCGGCCCCCTTGACCCTCACGCGACGTGAGGCTCTAGCCTTTCCACAAGCATGAAGAACGAAGGAGGTCTCGATGTTGTTGAAAGTGGGTGAACTGGCAAAACGTTGCGGCTTGACGGTGCGCACGCTCCATCACTACGACGAGATCGGCCTGCTCGTGCCTTCTGCGCGCTCCGAGAGCGGCTACCGGCTCTACGATCGTCGCGATATTGCCCGGCTGCATCAGATCCAGGCGTTGCGCCGGTTCGGGATTTCGTTGGCCGATATCGGAGCTTTGCTGGCGGGCCCTGGCGCGTCGCTCGCGCCGATCATCGACGAACAGTTGCGCATGCTCGAGCAGCAGATCGCGAGCGCGACGCAACTTCACGCGCGTCTGGCGCGACTGCGCGAGCAGATCGCGATGGGCGAGGAGCCCGAGCTCGCCGATTGGCTAACGACGCTGGAGCTGATGAATATGTACGACAAGTATTTTTCGCAAGAAGAACTGGACCGGCTCGCCTTCATGCGCGACGGATCGGCCGCCAACCGGGAATGGGCTGCGCTCGTCGGCGAACTGCGCGCGATGATCGACCGCGGAGTCGAGCCACGCAGCGAGGCGGGGCGCGCTTTCGCGAAGCGCTGGATGGCGATGCTCGAAGAGCACACGGGCGGCGACGGGATGCTGCTCAGCAAGCTCGACGAGATGTACCTGAACGAGCCGCTCGTGAGGGAGCGCACCGGCGTCACGCCCGAGATGCGCGCGTTCGTGCTGGAGGCCGTGCAAGAAACCAAGATCCGGATTTTCGAGCGGTACTTGAGCAGCGATGAGGCGCGCTTTCTGCGGGAAAACTACGGGAAGCGGGCGAACGAATGGCCGGGGCTGATCGGCGAATTCCGGCGCGAGATGGCGCGCAATACGCCGCCCGACGCTCCGGCGGTGCGTGCCTTGGCGGCGCGGTGGCTCGACCTCTTCCGCTCATACGCCGGCGACGATCCCGTCACCCACGCCAAAATCCGCGGCGCGATGGCGAAAGAGCCCGAGCTTGCGGCAGGTAGCTTCGTCAACACGGCGCTGCTCGATTACGTGCGCGCCGCCGTGGGCGCGCTGGCCGAGGCCTGAGCGACGGTTCGGGCCCGATGCGCGCGTGGCGCCTTCAGTCGATACCGTGGAACACGGCGTCGTCGGGCCCGAGGTAGGCGGGCGGGCGCCAGGTGGCATCGCGCATCGAATGGCGAACCTGGTGTTCCACACCGAGCAGCACGGCAAAGATCGCCATCCGCACGGGAATGCCGTTATCGGTTTGTCGAAAGATCGCGAGCCGCGAATCATGGTTCAGGTCGGTTGCCAGATCGTTGGCGCCCGGGCGGCTGTCGCGCGGCAACGGATGCATGATCAGCGTATCGCGTCCGCATACCGCATCGACGAGGGCCTGGTTGATCTGGAAGTCGGGTGTGTAGCCTTCGAACGATTCGTCCTTGAAGCGCTCTTTCTGGATGCGCGTGGCGTAGACGACGTCTGCGCCGGCCAATCCGGTGGCGAGATCGTGCGTTTCGACGACGACGTGACCGTTACGCGAAATCTGCTCGACGATGTAGGCCGGCATTTCAAGCGTCGGCGGCGCGATCAGCGTGAATTTGATGCCCCGATAGAGCGCGAGCAGCTTGACGAGCGAATGCACGGTGCGGCCGTATTTGAGGTCGCCCACGAGCGCGATGTGGGCGCCGTCGACGATCTTGCCGAGCCGCGAGAACTCGCGCTGGATCGTGTACAGGTCAAGCAACGCCTGGCTCGGATGCTCGCCGGGACCATCGCCGCCGTTGATGACGGGCAGGTTCGTCGCGCGGGCGAACTCGGCGACCGAGCCTTGGTCTGGGTGCCGCACGACAAGTGCGTCGACGTAGCCGCTCATCACGCGGCTCGTATCGTAGATCGATTCGCCCTTCGCCATCGACGAAAACGTGAACCCCGTCGTATCGCAGACAGAGCCGCCGAGACGGCAGAACGCGGCGCCGAACGACACGCGGGTGCGCGTGCTCGCTTCGAAGAACAGATTGCCGAGCACGGCCCCCTCGAGCACGCGCGAGATCTTCTGGCGGCGCGCGATGGGTTGCATGACGTCGGCGACGCGAAAGAGCGCCTCGACGGAGTCGCGCGAGAACTGATCGACCGACAGCAGCTGCGGCTTCCCTTCGAACAAGATCTGGCTCGTGGGCGCCGAGGAGTCTACGCTCTGCGTATATCCGTCGTCGCGTTCGCTATGCGTGACGATTTCGGAGACGAAGCGCTCGACGATTTCCGGCATCGACCGCGACTCCTGCGAATCGTCGGGCAGCAGCCAGGTGTCTAGGGCGCGACGGGTCACGCCAATGCGGCTGGCGAATGCGTCGCGGGTCATGTTCATGCGGCGCATGGCGTCGCGCAGGAACGCCTGCTGAGGAACGTCCATCCGGGTCTCCTTGACGAGCGGGAAGCGGGCGAAGTGGGGCCATTCGTTTGAGATTTATACGCGTTGCGTATATTACGTCGCCTTGAGCGGAAGTCAAGAAAATCCTCTGGCCCCACGCGTGCGGCACGTGTAGACTTTGCCGGATGAATACGAGCCGCCTCTTTTCCTTTGCCGATTCGGCCGCGCACCTTGCGCGGGCGGCGGGGTTGCGCGCCGTATTCGGTTTCGCCAAAAGCAAAAAACAGTCGCTCGTCTGACCGGCGCGCTGTTGCCGTCGGACGCGACGGGACAGCGACAAGCCGCGTTTCTCTTCTTGTAGCCACTCCTTGCCTGCATCCGACGGAAGTCCACTGGGTCATCCTTCGAGGTCAAGCATGTCGATTTTTTCAGGGATCTGGATTCCGCTCGTTACGCCGTTCGATCGCGGCGCCGTCGATCATCGTGCGCTCGCCGCGCTCGTTGCGCATTATCGCGACGCCGGCGTGGCCGGCGTCGTTGCACTGGGCACGACGGGAGAGCCGGCTGCGCTGTCGCACGAAGAGCAGGATGCAGTTATCGCCACGGTGCTGGAAGCGGCCGGCGGTCTGCCCGTCGTGGCAGGGGCCGCAGGAAACCAGACCGCGGCGCTGCATGAGCGCGTGAGGCAGCTTAACGCGCTGCCGCTGGCGGGGCTGCTGGTGCCGGCGCCTTACTACATTCGCCCGGCTCAGGCGGGGCTCGTCGCCCATTTCACCGGCGTTGCCGATCTGAGCGAACACCCGGTGCTCATCTACAACATTCCTTATCGCACAGGCGTTCGCATCGAGCTGGAGACACTGCTGACGCTTGCGGCGCACCCCCGCATCGTGGGCTTGAAGGATTGCGGCGGGTCACCCGACGAGACGCTGGCGCTGATCCTCGATGGGCGCCTTGCCGTGCTGACGGGCGACGATCCGGCCATCTTCGCCTCGCTCTGTATTGGGGCGAGCGGCGCAATCGCTGCAACCGCGCATGTGCATCCCGAGCGGTTCGTCGCAATGTATCGCGCGCTCGCCGAAGGTCGCCTCGCGCAAGGCCGCGCGATTTACCACGCGTTGACGCCGCTGATGCGCGCGCTGACGTCCGAGCCCAATCCCGCGCCGGTCAAGGCGGCACTCGCTGCGCTCGGGCGGATCTCGCCGGAGTTGCGTGAGCCGATGACGGCGGCGACACCGGACCTCGCGCGCAGGCTCTCGGCGCTGCTGGCCGCCTGACGCGAAGACGGCGCGCTCGACGATGCTCGAAGACCGTGTCAGGCCGGCTCACGCGTCTCCGACGTCTCCAAGGCAAAGCCTTCGTCGAGCCAGCCCGTCACGCCGCCGATCATGATTTTCACGGGGCGGCCGAGCGCCGCGAGCCGGATCGCGCCGCGCGTCGCCCCGTTGCAGTGCGGACCGGCACAGTAGGTCACGAAAACGGTGTTATCGGGATACTGCGCGAGCTTGCTCGCGACGATCTTTCCATGCGGCAGGTTGACGGCACCCGGGAGATGGCCGCGGGCGAACAACGCAGGGCTGCGCACGTCGAGCAGCACGAAGTCGCGCATTCCCCGCTGCGTTGCATCGTGCACGTCCCAGCAGTCGGTTTCGAATTGCAGCGATGCTTCGAAGTGCGCACGTGCGGTGGCGCTGTCCGCGCAAGGCACGGCGGTGACGGGCGAGCGGGCGGTTGCGAGGGAGGCGATGGCGGCGGCGGGATCGAGATGCGGCATGATGGCGCGTTCCTTGTGTTGTCGTGACCGTTGCGTTGCATGCCGGCAGGGCAGGACCCTCTCGAAGCACGCTGTAACGTGTTGCCATTGTCGCTATCCGAACGGCCCTTCGAGTAGTGGCGCGATCGTCGATCTTCGGTAACATTGCGCCATGCGCGATCATCTTGTTGCTGCCGTCGCTTACGACGGACTCTGTACTTTCGAATTCGGCTGCGTCGTAGAGCTGTTTGCGCTGTCGCGCCCCGAACTCGACGTCGATTGGTATCGCTTTGGCGTATGCGCGGCAGAAGCCGGACCGATTCGCGCCGCCGGCGGAATTACAGTGGCGGCACCTTATTCGCTGGCGCTGCTCGACCGCGCGGAAACGATCGTGATCCCCGGGTGGCGCGATGCCGACGCACTGCCGCCCGAGCCGCTCCTGCGCAAGCTGCGCGCGGCGGCGCGACGCGGTGCCCGGCTCTGCTCGATCTGCTCGGGGGTGTTCGTGCTCGCTGCGGCCGGCGTGCTCGATGGAAAGACGGTCACGACACACTGGCGCTACGCCGAAAAGTTGCAGGCCCGCTACCCGAACCTGCGCGTCGAGCCCGATGCACTTTATGTCGACGAAGGGCAAATCGTCACGTCGGCCGGCTCGGCGGCGGGGCTCGACATGCTGCTTCATCTGATCCGCCGCGATCATGGCGGCGCGGTGGCGAACCGCGTTGCGCAGCGGCTCGTCGTTGCGCCTCATCGCGAGGGCGGCCAGGCCCAATTCGTGCCGCGCCCGATGCCTCCTGGCGAAAGCTCGCGCCTCGCCCGCCTCATCGATTGGATGCGCGCGCATGCGAGCGCACCGCATACGCTCGCGCAATTGGCCGAGCGTGCAGCGATGAGTCCGCGCACATTGCAGCGACAGTTTCGTGAGGCGACGGGCATGGGCCCCTACAAGTGGCTGATACGCGAGCGCGTTTCGCTCGCCAAGGAAATGCTCGAGACGCGCCCCCGGTTGTCGATCGGGCGGATCGCCGAGCGCGCGGGCTTCGGGTCGGAGGAGTCGATGCGCCGACACTGCAGGCGCGTTGCG
>CBJMQH010000036.1:0-17084 GCA_966431825.1 uncultured Trinickia sp. | reverse complement strand
CGGTTCGGCAAGGAGGTCGAGGCCGAGTGGCAGGCGATCAAGGACGGCACGCTGTCCATTGATACAGGCAAGATTGCGGACGGCATTCTCGAAACCGCCCGCACTTTGCTACAGACGCAAACGCCGACCGGCGGCTAAAGCGCGGTGCGCTGTCGGGCGGCTTATCGATTGTTCACCGCGCGTAAAAGCGCGAGCGCTTAGGTTTTGGCGAATATGATCAAAGACGCCCTGCTGTCCACCGTCACCGAAGAGCATGCGACGCTCGAAGCGTTCGCATCGCTGCTGGTCTACGAAGAAAAGGCGCTGGCCGCCGTGTCTCCGCTCGAGACATTGCCCGACATCATCGAGAAGAAGACCGAGCTCACTGACAAGCTCGCTTCGCTCGAACGCCTGCGCGACGAACAGCTGCGCGACATGGGTTTGCCCGGCGGCTGGAAAGGCATGGAGCTCGCCGTCTCGGACGACGCGCGGCTCGCCCAGCAATGGAAGCTGCTGCAAAGTGTCGTTGAGCGCGCGCGCCGCGCCAACGCCACGAATGGGCTCATGATCCGCGTGCGCATGAACTACAACCAGAACGCGCTGGCCATCCTGCGCGGCGGCATGCGCCAAAACGCCAACGTCTACGGCCCCGACGGCCGGATGTCCGGCATCTGAATCGCAAGGCCGGCCCCCCGTGCCGGCTTTTCGCTTTTTCGCGGTTTCCGGCACTTTTTCCGCGGTTGCCCGCGCTTTCCCCCGCTTTGCTCGGCGTGTCAGTCAGGACCGGCCTCGCACTGGTCCGCCTTCGTTACACGCGCGCGTTCGCCGCGCCCGCCGCTGCGGCGATCTCTTCCGTCGTGAGCACCAGCGCATAATCGGTCGCGAGGTTCGCGAGCGATAGCGCGTGCACGTCTTCGGCCGGCCACACGCGGCCGCTCGAGTCGCTCAGGTCGAACGTGAAACAGCCGTCGGATGCGACCAGGGTCCGAAAACCGAGGTTGCCCGCACTGCGCGCCGTCGATTCGACCGAGTTGTTCGTCGCCACGCCGGCGACGACGAGTTCGCCGATTCCCCTCACCCTCAGCCATCGTTCGAGCCCCGTCGCCGCGAAAGCATCGGGGACGTTCTTTTCCACCACATGCTCGTGCGCCAGCGGGGCGAATGCGGCCTGGAATTGCGCGCCGGGCTGTCCCGGCCAGAATACCGAGGCAGGCGAGCGCGACATGTGACGGATATGGATAACGGGTCGGCGCGTGCCTCGCCACAGGCTGAGCAGCCTCGCCATGTTCCCTTCGGCCTGCGCGTTGTTACGACGGCCGAGCTTGGGATGCTGCATCCCCTGTTGCATGTCGACGATGAGGAGTGCGGCGTCGGGCGCGATCGGCGCTGAGCGAGGTATGCCGGTGTCGTCGTGGTTCATGTCCGTCGGCGCCGTGATGGCTTCTTTCGTCTATCGAGGTGGGTGATCGATAGTACCCCGAATACGAGCGGCGGGCGGTCCATAGAAAAAGGGCGACGAGTGTTCGAGCCCGTCGCCCTTGAAGCACGCGGCATGCGCGAAACCGTAAGCGCACGCCGCGGCAAAAAACCGTATCGATCAATCCACGCTGGCCCAGGCCATCTCGCGCAACCGCGTGCGCAGCCGCGCCACGGCCTGGCTGTGCAGCTGGCAGACGCGCGATTCGCTGACTTCCATGACGGCGCCGATCTCGCGCAGGTTCATCCCGCGCTCGTAATACAGCGACATCAACAGCTTCTCGCGTTCGGGCAGCCGGTCGATCGCTTCGACGAGCGCCGAGCGCAGGCTGTCGTCGAGCAGCGCCGACAACGGGTCCGTATGGTCCACGCAGTAGCGGTCGAGGAACGGCTCGTCTTCGGCAGAGCGATCGAAGTCTTCGTAATAGATGAGCTGGCTGCCGTGCAGGTCTTGCAGCATCGACTGATACGCATCGAGCGGCATCTGCAGGTGATCGGCCACCTCGGTCTCGCTCGCCGAGCGGCCGAGCCGCTGCTCGACCTGATGCACGGCCGACTCGACCTCGCGCGAAGTCTTGCGCAGGCTCCGCGGCAGCCAGTCGTTGTTGCGCAGCTCGTCGAGCATCGCTCCGCGAATACGCTGGCTCGCATACGTTTCGAACTGCGCGCCCTGGTCTTCCTTGTAGCGGCTTGCCGCATCGAGCAGGCCGATCATGCCGGCCTGAATCAGATCGTCGAGATCGACGCTCGCCGGCATCTTCGCGACGAGCTGGAGGCCCAGCCGGCGAACGAGCGGCGCATACTGCGTCAAAATATCCGTCTGGGACATTTTCCCTTGAGCGTTATACATCGGGTGCCCCCTTCTCCTAGTCCCTAACTTTCAAGCATGCTCGCGTACGGCCGCGCCGGTGGTCGCCGGGCCCGTCGCGGTACGTACGTTTGCCTCGCGCCGCGGCGTTGCCGCGGGCCGCATCGGCCAATACAACATTTCTGCGGCAACATGCCGGTAATCGCGTGCCGACTGCGCCGACGGAAATGCGTCGACGACACAGCGCGAAAGTCCGAGCGAGCGTTCCATCAGCGGGTCGGATGCGACGCAGCCTGCGTCTTCGATCGACACCGTCAGGTACCGGGCAGCCACTTCCGCCAGGTTTTCGAACGTCGTGTGAGCGTCCGCTTCGCTCGACACGTGGTTAATCAGCACACGAAACTGTGCAATCGCGTGAGCGAAGTGCAGACGCTTCATGCAGGCATACGCCTCGGTAATCGCCTGCACGGCCACGCGCGTCACGACGAGCACGTCGTTGGCTTGCGCCGCGAGCGGCGAAAGCGCGCCATGGCGATCGAGCCGTGCGTCGATCAGGACGACGTCCGCCGGCCCTTCGAGCAGCATCGAGAGCTGCGCGGCGCTATAACCCGCGCAGTTCTCGCGCGAGGCCGCCAGCACCGAGAAACCGAGCGCATGACGCGGTGCCGCCTGCTCGAGCGCCACCTCGCCGTTCATCAGCTCGCGCAGGCTGCCTGCCCCGCGCACGCCGCCGAGCATTTCCGACACCGAGTTCTGGCCCAGACACTCGTCGATGACGAGTACGTCCTTGCCGAGCCCGGCGAGGGCGGCTGCGAGATTGACGATCGTCGACGTGCAGCCCACGCCGAGCGGTCCCCCCGTCACGGCGACGACCCGCGAGCCGCTCTTCGCGAGCAACCGGCGCAGCCCTTCCGCCTGATCCAGTACGTGCTTATCCAAAGCGAACCTCGTTCAACTCGGCCGTCGTACGTGTGGAAAGCGCCGACAGCAAAGCAGGAATGTCGTCGGCATGCGGCACGAACGGCGAGCCGTCGCGCGGAATGCAGAATGCGCTCTTGAGCAGGAACTTCTTCGTGCCGACATAGAGGTTCTCCGGCACCTTCTGCCCCGTCGACACGTAGTGGACGGGCAGTTGATAGCGGATGACCGTGTCGAGCACGCTGCCGAGGTTCGTCGCCTCGTCGAGCTTGGTCAGGATGCAGCCGGCCAGATCGGGTTGACCCGGCGCGCTGCGGTAGGCCTGCACCACTTCGTTGAGCGTGTCGCCGTGGCTCGTCGCGTTCAGCAGCAACAAGCGCTGAACCGGGTGCCCGGCGCCGCAGAGCATCGCGATCTGGTCCGAGACCGTGCGATCGCGCTGGCTCATGCCGATCGTGTCGATCAGCACGATGTGCTTGTTGCGCAGTTCGGTCAGCGCGAGTTGCAGATCGGCCGCGTCCTTGACCGCGTGAACCGACACGCCAAGGATCTTGCCGAAGATGCGCAGTTGCTCGTGGCCGCCGATCCGGTAGCGGTCGTTCGTGAGAATCGCCACTTTGCTCGCGCCGAAGCGCATCACGCAGCGCGCTGCGAGCTTGGCCGTCGTCGTCGTCTTGCCGACGCCCGTCGGGCCCATCAGCGCGAACACGCCGCCGCGCTCCATCAGCGCCTCTTCGTTTTCGAGCACGGGCAGGTTCGTCGCGAGGACCGACTGCGCCCACTCCATCCCCGCGTCGACACTGTCGACCTCGGGCATCTTGTCCACGACGGCGCGCACGAGCTGCGCCGAGAAACCCGCGGCGAACATCTGTTTCGTCACTTCGCCCTGCACCGGGTTGCGGCGCTGGCGATCGTTCCACAGCAGGCCGGCGAACTGCTCCTCCATCATGTCGCGAATCGACGAGAGCTCGTTCATCACGGTGCCCTTGAGCATCTCTTCCATGCGAGCACGCACGGCATCGGCCATTTCTTCGGCGCGCTGTGCACGCGTGCGGGAAGGCGCACCCGTGCCGTCGAAGACGGGCTCGACCGTTGCGGGACGACGGCGCGCAGCCGACTGCGCAGCCTGACGCGCCCAGTCGGGCTGCTCGGCTTCGGCGAGTTCCTCGGGCGAAAGGACGCGCCCCGGCGTACCCAGGCCCTTCGCTGCCGCGGTCGACGGCGTCATACCGTGCGACTTGGCCGTGTGCGCCGCGCGTTCGTTCTGCGCAGCGATTCGGCGAGCGTGATCGAGGAGCCACGGATTCGTTTCGGCCATCGAGCGCTGAGCCTCGTTGGCCGAGCCCGTCGCGCCGTTCATCGCCGTATCCGCCTCGGCCGCTTCGGGTGCCTGTTGTGCCGGCGCAAAGCCGTTCGCGTTGCGGCCGAACTTGCTTTCGAGACGCGAATCGATACGCGCCTCGCGCTCGGCAAAGCGCGACACCGGTGCGGCAGGCCGCGCTTCGGCGTTCTGTTGCGCGCCCACTTCGGGACTGGCGCCGAACACGGCCGAAAACACGTCGGGCATGCCGCCCGCGTACGGGTTGGCCGGCATCACGCCGGGCATCGGCTGCGCGGCGCTTTGGGTCGTCGGCAGTCCTTGCGAGACGCCCGCGGCGAAGCCGGACGACATCGACGATGCGTGGCTGCCGAGCGCGGCCGGCTGGGCGAAGCCCGGCATGGCGTAGGGGCCGCTCGTCTCGGGTTCGGCTTCCGGCGCGATTTGCGCGATGTCCGTGTCGGCGAGGGCGACGATTTCTACGCTGCCGTCGTCGTTCGTACGGTTGGAGAGGACGACTGCGTCGGCACCGAGGGCCTCACGAACGAGGCGCAGCGCGTCACGACTCGTCGCGCCGATGAATTTACGAATGTTCAAGCTGGACCCCCGATGAGGTTAACGACCTTGATCGTGCGTGTCTCGGGCACTTCGGCATAAGAGAGCACTTTCAATTGCGGCAGGCTGCGGCGCAGGAAGCGCGCGAGCATCGCCCGGAGTGCATGCTGTACCAGCAGCACGGGCGGCAGCCCGATGTTCTGTTGACGCTGAATCGCCTTTTGCGTCTCGACGAGCAGCGTGTGAGCGAGGCCCGGTTCGAGCCCGGGGTTCGGGCCCGTGGAAAGCGCTTGCGAAAGCACGCGCTCGAGGTTCGCGTCGAGGCCCATCACCTGCATTTCGCCGCTACCCGGATACCACTGCTGCGTGATCGCGCGGCCGAGCGAGAGACGCACGACGGCAGTCAGATCGTAGGCATCGGTGACGCGGCCGGCATGCTCGCAAAGCGCTTCGAGAATCGTGCGCATATCGCGGATCGGCACGCCTTCCTCGAGCAGGCTCTGCAGGACCTTTTGCAGCGTCGTGAGCGAGAGCGTCTTCGGCACGAGATCTTCGACGAGCGAAGGGGCATCCTTGCCGGTGCGCGTAATCAATGCCTGCACTTCCGGGCGGCCGAGCAGCTCGGCTGCGTGTTGGACGACGAGGTGGTTCAGGTGCGTCGCGACAACGGTGCTCGCGTCGACGACCGTGTAGCCGTACACCTGAGCCTGCTCGCGCATGTTCGTATCGATCCAGATCGCCGGCAGGCCGAACGCAGGATCCGCCGTCGGCGTGCCCGGCAGTGCCGCGCTCACCTGACCCGGATTGATCGCGAGCCACTGGCCCGGATAGGCCTCGCCGGAACCCACTTCCACGCCCTTCAGGGCGATGCGATAGCCGTTCGGGCGCAGCTCGAGGTTGTCGCGGATATGGATGACGGGCGGCAGGAAGCCGATTTCCTGGGCGAACTTCTTGCGAATGCTCTTGAT
Source organism: uncultured Trinickia sp. (assembly GCA_966431825.1). Lineage (GTDB taxonomy): Bacteria > Pseudomonadota > Gammaproteobacteria > Burkholderiales > Burkholderiaceae > Trinickia. The sequence goes on along the minus strand of CBJMQH010000036.1, from coordinate 11,062 downwards.
GCGCTTGAGCAGTTCGCCGTCGGTGTTCTTGTCGACGAGGGGGATCAGACGGTAGCCCACTTCGAGGCCCAGCGTGTCGATCAGCGTCACGTCGTCCCAGCTCGCTTCGTTGGTTTCGACCGCGGCCGTGACGGCCGGCGCGACGTCCACGAGCGCTGCGCTCGACTTGGCCGCTTCCTCGCGCTTCTTCATGATGCGACCGAGCTGGATCGCGCCGCCGCCGAGGACGAGGAACGCGAAGTGCGGCATGTTCGGGATGAGACCCATCACGGCGACGATCGAGCCCGTGATGAGCAGCACGCGCGGGTTCGTGAAGAGCTGCCCCGTCAACTGCGTACCGATATCTTCGTCGGTGGCCACACGCGAGACGATCACGCCGGCGGCCGTCGAGATGACGAGCGAGGGGATCTGCGCCACGAGGCCGTCACCGATCGTCAGCAGCGTATAGGTCTTGGCGGCCGTGCCGAAATCGAGACCGTGCTGGACCATCCCGACGATGAGCCCGCCGAAGATGTTGATGACCATGATCATGAGGCCCGCCACGGCATCGCCGCGTACGAACTTCGATGCACCGTCCATCGAACCGTAGAACTCGGCTTCCTGCGAGATCGCCGTGCGGCGCTTGCGTGCGCCTTCTTCGTTGATGAGGCCCGCGTTCAGGTCGGCGTCGATCGCCATCTGCTTGCCGGGCATTGCATCGAGCGTGAAGCGCGCGGCCACTTCGGCGATACGGCCGGCGCCCTTCGTGATCACCATGAAGTTGATGATCATGAGGATGATGAAGAGCACGATACCGACGGCGAAGTTGCCGCCGACGAGGAAGTGACCGAACGATTCGATCACCTGGCCCGCCGCGCCGGGCCCCGTGTGGCCTTCGAGCAGCACGACGCGCGTCGAGGCGACGTTCAGCGACAGACGCAGCAGCGTGGAGAACAGCAGCACGCTCGGGAAAGCCGCGAAGTCGAGCGGCTTCATCGTGTACATGCTGACGAGCAGCACCATCACCGACAGCGCGATGTTGAACGTGAACAGCAGATCGAGGATGAACGGCGGCAACGGCAGGATCATCATGCCGAGGATCATGACGATCAGGAGCGGACCCGAGAGTGCCCTCAGGTTCGTGCCGACGAGCGCCTGCGACCGTTTGCCGAACAGGCTTCCGACGCGCGCGTTCATGCCTGGCTCCCTTCACCCGCACCGCGGCGGCTATCCGCAGCTTGCTCGCCGAGCGCTTCTTCCGCTTCTTCGCGTTCCGCGTCTGCGTCGATGTGGCGCTTGTCGAGTTCGGCCGGCACGTCGAGGTCGGTCGGCGTCGTCGGCGCATCACCGCCTTCGGCACGGAAACGGCGCAGCTGGTAGACCCAGGCGAGCACTTCGGCGACGGCGTTGTAGAGCGAGCCGGGGATTTCGCGGTTCAACTCGACGTTGTGATAGAGCGCACGGGCAAGCGGCGGAGCTTCGAGCATGGCGATGTTGTGTTCGGCAGCGATTTCACGAATGCGCGCGGCGACCAGGTTGACGCCCTTGGCAACGACCTTCGGGGCGCGCATTGCGTCGTCGGCATACTGCAGTGCGACGGCGTAGTGGGTCGGGTTCGTCACGATCACGTCGGCTTTGGGCACGGCGGCCATCATGCGGCGGCGGGCGGCAGCGCGTTGCTGCTGGCGGATCTTGCCCTTCACGTGCGGGTCGCCTTCGTTCTCGCGGTGTTCGCGCTTCACTTCTTCCTTCGTCATGCGCAGCTTCTTGTGGTACTGCCAAAGTTGATACGGAACGTCGAGTGCGGCGATCACGAACATGCCTGCGACCGTCGTGGCCGTGCAGGCCCCGACGAGCTTCAGGCCGTGACCCAGCGCTTCGCGCAGCGGTTCGGCGGCAAGCGCCAGGATTTCGGCCTTGCGGTGCATGACGGCGGTGACGCCGATCACGGCGACCACGAGCACCTTGGCGATCGACATCCCGAGCTGGATCAGGCCGTTGAGCGAGAAGATCCGGCCGATGCCGGCGATCGGGTCGAGCCGCTCGGGCTTGAACTGGAAGACCTTCGGAGAAAGCAGCCAGCCGCCCATCGCCATCGGCGCCACGAGCGCCGCCACACCGGTCAGCGCGAGGATCGGCAGCACGGCCATCAGGCCCTCGTGGCCCGCGTTGCCGGCGCCGATCAACATCCGGTTCGTGTCGAGCAGCATGGCGTGGTTGAAGGTGAAGGCGCCGCGCAGCATGTCCTGCAGGTGCGTGGCGATCGAACCCGACAATCCCCAGGCGCCGAAGAAGCCTGCCGACAGCAAGGCAAACGAAGCGAGCTCCCGCGAACGCGCAACCTGCCCTTCCTCACGCGCCTTATCGAGGCGCCGGGGAGTGGCTGATTCGGTCTTTTCGAGGTCGCTGTCCTCTGCCACGCGTCTTTCTCCAGTCGGTGGGCGGCGATGTGCCGCCTTTCAATGACAGCGATTATTCCCGCTGCACGCTACCGACGATCGACGGATAAGGGCGGTGAAAGGGGTGCATTTCGACTGATCGGGCGCGGCTCACCGCCGCGCCGGCGCGGGCCGTGCGCGCCAAACGAGAAGCGCGCCGGCAGCCTTGTCTAGCTGCCGGCGGCAAAGTGAAAGGGAATCGTCAGAAAAGGGAGGCCGTCGGCGCTCGGGGCGCCGACGCGGGGCGTCAGAACGCGACGTAGGGGCTGGGTCCGTTCGAAGCCGTCTGATCGTAGCCGTAATAGACGGAGCGGCCGTAGAAGAACGGCATGCCGAGATCGACGAACGTCGTCTGGCCCAGGCTGCCCGCAAGGTTGTTAAACGCGAAGTTGCCGTTGGCGAACAGCGTATTGCCGTTCGCGACGTTCATACCGATCGCGAGACCGCCCGGTGCGCCCGACGTGGAGCCGTTGAAATTGGCGACCGTGATCGTGCGCGAGGTCGGCGTGGCAGGACAGAAGAATGCCGCCGCCTGCCCTGTGCACCGCGTGATCGTGCTGTCGTCGAAGAAATAGGCGTTCGATCCCGAGTCGAAAAACGCCAGCGTCGCCGTGCCGTTGAACGTGCCGTTCACATCGCCCGAGGGGTTGGTCGTGAACTTCTGTGTCGCGGCGAACGTATTATTCGACCGGGTCCCGATCCCGAACGTAAGCGTGCCGGAAACCGAGGACGACCCCGAATCGCCGACCGCCGGCATCGCCAGGATCACGCCGTTGTTGTCGCCGGCGAACTTCGTCACGGGGTTCGTGACCTGCTGTGCGACGGGCAGCGTCGTTGCCGTGCAGGTCCCGCCGCTCGGACACGCGTAGTAGTTGCTGGCCGCCACGTTGGTTGCACAGCTCGCGCCGCAATCGGTCGCCGCCACCCCGATACCGAGAATGCCGTTCGCGCCCAGTTGGGCAACGGTGCTCTCGTCGGTGCCCGTCGCACAACCGGACGGCGCGCTCGACGACGCCAGATCCCCGATGATCTGGATCGGCACGCTCGACGCCGCTTCCCCGCTGATCTTCACGTCGGCCACGCGCACCGTGCCCCAGGTGAAGCCGTCGGCGAATTGCGTGCACTCGGCCACCGGCGCGCCGTTTGCCGTCTGCTGCGGCAGGTTGCCGAGCACGGTCGAGGCGGCCGAGCCGACGAGTCTCAGGCCGAACGATTCATTATCGACCTGCACATTGTCGATGGTCTGGCAGGTCGTGGTGCCGGGCGCGCAGATCGTGACGCTCACCGTCGGTATGTTGACGACGCCTTCTATGCCCTGCCCGACGGTCACCGTTGCGACGTTCGCCGCAACGCTCGGCGTACCGCCCCCACCGCCTCCACCGCCCCCGCCCCCGCCGCAGGCGGCAAGAAGCGCGGACACGGTCATGATCGAGCACGCAGCGAGCGCACGGCGCAAACGTTTGCTCCAGTTCAGCATAATGGCCCTCGTTCTCGGTTCGTTATCGGATGTCGTCGGCCGTCACGCCGCTCGGCAGACCCTGCGGCAGCCAGGCACGGCCGAAGAACGAGCCCATATGGCCGCCGGACTGCACGGCCAGCCCCGTCGTCTGCACGTTGACCGCACCGCGCACGCCGGCGGCGCGCTGCGCATCGATGCCTTTCACGTATTGCGGGAAATAGTTACCGAGCAACGATTGCAAATCCGGCATATGGGGACCGTTCCAGGCAATGCCGAACACGGTGCCCTGCGCGACGTACTCGCGCACCAGGGTGCCGGACGCCAGCGCGGTCTGCGTCACCGTATAGCTTGCATTGATCGTGCTCGCTGCGGCGGGCGCGGCCGCCGAGGCAGCGGCCGCTGCCACGGCGCGTGGGGTGAGCGCGGAGGAAGTCGCACCGGCCGGCAACGGCATGGGCGCGCCGCCGAGCGCCGCGTGCGCGGGGGCGGCGGCCCCGAACACGGCGAATACAGCAAGCGCCGCCGAAGCGGCGCGTAGAGAGCGAGTCGACATCGTAACGTTTCCTCTTTTTGGGATGAACTGGACGCGGGTCGCGCCGCCAGACGCCAATCGGACACTCTTTCCACAATGTAGTTCATGGGTCCGCGCGTACCAGAGGAAAGCTGCCGACGCAAAAAGCGGGCCCGACCAACGTGCCCAGCAAGAAGGAAGGTGACAAGTGTCGCGTGTCGCGCGAGGATGCCGCGTGGAGCGGCGCGCGATCAGCAAGGGCAAGCGCAAACGCCCGACGCAGGCGGACGGGCGTGAAGAAAGGAGAAGGGAAGCGGGGCGGGCGAAGGATGCCCGCCCCGTCGATCAGAACGCGACGTACGGCGATGCGCCGCCGGTCCCGGTCAGGTCATAGCCGAAGTAGACGGTTTTCCCGTAGAAGAACGACATGCCGAAATCGAGCGCGCCGGCTACGGCCGCGCCGCCCGCCAGGTTGTTGAACGCGTAGCCGGTACCGTTCAGCGCCAGGGCATTGCCGATCGACATCGGGACCGTGCCGGTAGCGCTGTTGGTGCCCGTCACCGTGGCCGTACGCGACACCGACGAAGCGGGGCAGTAGAACGCAGGCGCGGTGCTGCAGGTCGTGATCGAATCGGCGTAGAAGTAGGCGTTCGAGCCTGTATCGAAGAACGCCGACGAGTACGAACTACCGTTCGCCGAGGCCGAGGGCAGATCGCCGAACGTCGTGGTGCCGTACTTCGTGATGCCGCTTCCCGGCAAGGCGTTATTCGACGATGTCCCGATACCGAACGTCATGACCCCGGTTACCGAGTTCGCCCCTGCGGCGCTCAGCGACGGCATCTGGATGATCACGCCCGTATTGTCGGTTGCCAGCTTTCCGATCGGATTGGCCACCTGCTTCGCCGCCGCGACGGTGCTCGACGTACAGCTCGCGGTCGAGACACAGGTGAAGTAAAGCGGCGTGGAGGGGATCGAGGCCGCGCAGCCCGGGCAGTCGGTCAGCGCATTGCCGATCCCGATGATGCCGTTCGCGCCGATATCGCTGCTCGTTTGCTGCAACGGCGCAGCACAGGCGCCCGAGGGCGGCGTCGTGTCGCCGATGACCTGCACGGGCACCGACGAGGCGGTCTCGCCGCCGAGCGTCACGTCAGCAAGACGGACCGTCCCCCACGCGTTACCGTCGGCGAACTGCATGCATTCGGCCAGATTCTGGCCGCCCACCGTCTGGTGGGGCAGGATGCTCGCGATCGAACCCAGTGCATTGGCCGTCAGCCGCAACCCTGTCGAACCCGTATCGACTTGCACGTTGTTGATCGTCGCACAGGAGGCGCCCCCGGGCGCACAGACCGTGACGCTGACCGTCGGAATATTCCAGACCCCGCCGAACCCGAAGCCGACCGTGACGGTCGCCTGGTTCGCCGCGGTGGCGACCAGATTGCCGCTCGAGCTGCCGGAGCTGCCGGCGCTGCCCGAACCGGTGCTGTTGCTGCTCGTCGTGCTGTTCGAGCCCGAGCCGCCGCCGCCGCAGCCGGCGAGTGCCATCATTGCCGCCACGGCCGTCGTGAAGCCGGCCATGGCGAATGCGCGTACCAATCCGCGTTTCTTTTGCAACATGTTGTCCTCTCGTCGCGCGCCGGTTATTGAATGTCGTCGGCGCTTACGCCCGCCGGCAGCGCGGCGGGAAGCCACGCCTGGCCCGCAAACGCGCCGAGGTGACCGCCCGAGCGCACGACGAGCGCCGTGCTGTCGATCGCCAGCTGGCCGTGCACGCCCCGTTGCGCGTGCTGCGCTTGTGCGCCGCTCACGTAGTCGGGGAAGTAGCTGCCGAGCAGCGCTTCGAGATCGGGCTTGTAGGGCCCGCGCCAAGCCACGCCAAACACCGTGCCGTTCGTCGTGAGGTATTCGCGAACGACCGTGCCCGACGCGAACGTCGTTTCGGTTACCGAGTAATTGGCCGACGACGCACTGCCCGAGGCGACCGCGGCTTTCGCCGACACGCGTGCTGCGCTTGGGCTCACGGCCTTGGCGGTGGCATCGCTCGGGGTCTGCATCGGGGCGCCGCCTAACGCGGCCTCGGAGGGTGTTGCCTGGAGGGAAAGGAACAACGCAGCACACGCGGCAAGCGCCGCGGGCGGCAGCGCGCGAAACGAACAGCTTGGCATCTTCAATCCTTATATTGGCGCTGGTCTGGCGCGAGGGGCCTCGATATCCTGCAAATGCGCCACGCCCCTCCAACGGCGCATCTGCTCGCAGCCGGCAAACGTTCAACCGGCCGCGCACAACACGCACGAACGCACCGCTCTCACGGCTCGCCCGTCCGTCACACCATGAAGTCGGCCCGTATCGCCCGCACTCGCGCGTGTACGACAGCGCGAGGGAGCGATGCCCGACTATTCAGAACCCGAGGCTCGCGAGCAGGTCGTCGACCTGCTGCTGATCCTGCACGACGTCGGTCTTGCCCTCGGGGTTGATCTGCGGGCCGTTCATCAGCGAATCCTTCGTCGGCTCGGCCGCGGCCAGCGCCGCCGCCGTCGCGGCGAATTCCTCGCGCCGCTCGGGCGCGATGTTCTCGACGAGCACGCCGAGCAACTGCTGCTCGATCAGATACACGACTTCCGTGATCTTCTTGATCACCTGGCCCGTCAGATCCTGGAAGTCCTGAGCCATCAGAATTTCCATCAGCTGCGCGTTCGTCGCGCTAGTGACGTCGGGCACGCGGCCGAGGAAGGCTCGCGTATCGGTCATCAGCGTGCGGACTTCCTCGCGATCGATCGGCGCCTCGTACCACTTCGCCCAGCGCGCGTCGAGTTCGCACGCTTCGCCCTGCAGCTGCTCTTGCAGCGGCTTGGCCGATTCGATCGCCGACAGCGTCCGCTCCGCGGCCTGCTCGGTCATCGCCGCGATGTACTTCAGGCGATCACGTGCGTCGGGCACGGCTTCCGCCGCGCGTTCGACATGCTTGTCCAACCCGAGCTCGCGCATCGAATCGCGCAGCGTTCGCGTCAGGTGCCCAATACGCGCAAGAATGCGGTCCGTCGTCAGATCGTTGCCGTCGTCGGCAACGTCTGCCTCTGCGTTAGTCGGCTTTTGCTCCACTTCAGCCCCCGGTCTTCTGCATCTTCTCGAGAATCTTCGTGAGCTTCTCGTCGAGCGTCGCTTCCGTGCACGGCTTGACCACATAACCGCTCGCGCCGGCTTGCGCCGCCGCGATGATGTTTTCCTTCTTCGATTCGGCCGTCACCATCAACACCGGCAGGTGCGTCAGCGACGCGTCGGCACGAATTTCCTTCAGCATCGACAGGCCGTCGAGGTTCGGCATGTTCCAGTCGGAGATGACGAAGTCGTAGCCGCCGCCGCGCAGACGCGACAAGCCGGCCGCGCCGTCTTCGGCCTCGTCCACGTTCGAGTAGCCGAGTTCCTTCAACAGGTTGCGGACGATCCGGCGCATCGTCGGAAAATCGTCCACCACCAGAATCTTCATGCTTTTGTCCATCTTGCTTCCCTTGTATCCCAGTTTTCAGCGCGTCGAAAACGGCCTGTGGCCTTTAGACCCGCTGTACCCGATCGCCCATCGCCGCGAGACGTGTCATCACCCGGCGGCTCATTTCCGACAAAGGCGCCACGTCGTCGGCGGCACCGAGCGCGATCGCCTCGCGCGGCATGCCGAAGACGATGCAACTCGCTTCATCCTGCGCGAGAGTGTATGCGCCCGCTTTTCTCATGTCTAACAGTCCTGCGGCGCCATCGCGCCCCATCCCCGTCAAAATCACGCCGATCGCGTTCTTGCCTGCGTGCTGTGCCGCAGAGCGGAAGAGCACGTCGACCGACGGGCGGTGACGGTTCACGGGCGGCTCGTCCGACAGATGCGCGATGTAGTTCGCCCCGCTGCGCGCAAGCAACAAGTGCGCATGGCCCGGCGCAATATACGCATGGCCCGGCAGCACGCGTTCGCCGTGCTCCGCTTCCTTGACCGTGATCCGGCACAGCCCGTTCAGGCGCTGCGCGAACGACTTCGTGAAGCCCGGCGGCATGTGCTGCGCGATCAACACGGCCGGCGCATCGGGCGGCAGCGGCACGAGCACTTCGCGGATCGCTTCGGTCCCGCCCGTCGATGCGCCGATGATGATCAGCTTCTCCGTCGACACGAGCGGGTTGTTGAACATCGGTGCAGGCGCATGCGCCGTGCCGGCCGAACCGGCAGCGGCTGCCGCGGCCGGCGCAGCCTGGCGCACGCGCGCGCGCGACGCCGCGCGGATCTTGTCGGCCAGCTTTTCCGCATACTCGAGCATGCCGTCGCGGATACCGACCTTGGGCTTCGTCACGAAATCCACAGCGCCGAGCTCCAGCGCGCGCAGCGTGATTTCCGATCCGCGCTCGGTCAGCGACGACACCATCACGACCGGCATCGGACGCAGCCGCATCAACTTTTCGAGGAAGTCGAGGCCGTCCATACGCGGCATTTCGACGTCGAGCGTCAAAACGTCGGGATTGTGCTGCTTGATGAGATCGCGTGCGACGAGCGGGTCCGGCGCCGTTGCGCAGACCATCATATCGGGCTGGCCGTTGATGATCTCGGTCATCAGGCTGCGGATCAGCGCCGAATCGTCGACACACAACACTTTGATTTTCTGCACAGCTGTTAAGCCTCCTCTACGGTCTTGGCGCTGTTTTTCGAGTCGGATGCACGCACGCCCGAGCCGAACAGCTCGAGCCGCGGCTTCGGTGTGGCGGTGCCGAACAGTTCGACGCGCGGCTTGGCCGCGGCCGGCGCACCGGCCGCAGCGCCCGTGCCGGCGCCGCCGAACAGTTCGAGATGTTCTTTTGCGCGTGCGCGCGCATGGCGGGCGGCACGCGCTTCGGCCACCTGCCGGGCGAGCGCCTGTTCGGTTTCGGCGACGCTCGGCTCCTGCTGCAGCCTGAGCTTCTTCACCATCGCCTGGCCCGTCGTCGGCATGAAGGCGACTTTGCGCGGATGGGCGCCCTGCAAGTCTTCGGCGACGATGCGGATCTTCTCGAGTGCCAGATAGCGGCGGACGAACTCCGAGTTGCGGTCGCCGATATTGATTGTCGTCATGCCGGCCAGCACGGCGGCGCCGCCGAATACCTTGGCCTCGAAGCGCTCGCGCCGGCCGCCCATCTTGATGAGCTCGTTGATGAGCACTTCCATCGCATAGGCGCCATAGCGCATCGAATCGGACGCGGCCTGGTTCGGCTGCTCGCCGTCGTCGGGCAGCATGAAATGATTCATGCCGCCGATGCCGGCCGTGCGGTCGTGGATGCAGGCGGCCACGCACGAGCCGAGGACGGTGACGAGCACCATGTCGTCGCGCGTGGTGTAAAACTCGTTCGGCAGCAACTTCACGCCGCGCCGGCCGAAGTGGTTGTCGAAGTACAGATTGTTGGCAATCGGCAGCGCGCTCATACGGTAGCCTCCTGCGCACTGCGTGCACGCGGGCTCGTGCCGCGCGAAGCAATGTCGCGCGTCAGTTCGTAGACGGTCTGCCCGCGCAGACGGAATGCCTGCGTGACGTACGTGAAGTTCTCCGAATGGCCGGCAAAGAGCAGCCCGCCCGGCTTCACGAGCGGTTCGAACCGCGCGAGCACCTGCGACTGCGTCGGCTTGTCGAAATAGATCATCACGTTGCGACAGAAGATCGCGTCGAACGGCTGACGCAACCCGTAGTCGGCATCGGTCAGGTTCAGTTGTGCGAAGCGGATCATCGCGCGCACTTCGGGCCGGACCTTGACGAGTCCCGCATGCTGCCCGGTGCCCTTCAGGAAGAAGCGCTTCAGGCGCTCCGGGCTCAGCTGCTTGACCTGGTCGAGCGAATAAACGCCGGCCTCGCCCTTGGCGAGGACCTGCGTGTCGAGATCGGTGGCGAGCACCGTCGCGTTGCGCGCGGCCGACTCGCCGAGCGCCTCGATCAGCGTCATCGCGATCGAGTACGGCTCTTCGCCCGTCGAGGCCGCCGAGCACCAGATCGAAACGGGCGACTGACGGCGCTTGACGAAATCGGCGAGGATCGGGAAATGGTGCGCTTCACGGAAGAACGCCGTGAGGTTCGTTGTCAGCGCGTTGGTGAACGCCTCCCACTCGGCCGGGTCCTGCTCCGCTTCGAGCAGATCGAGGTACCGGCGGAAGCTGTCCAGGCCGCGCGCGCGCAGGCGCCGCGCAAGCCGGCTGTACGCCATGTCGCGCTTGTGTTCGGAGAGCGAGATGCCGGCCCGGCGGTGAATCAGCTCGCGAATGCGGGCGAAGTCGGCCGCCGTGAACTCGAAGTCGCGCTCGGCAAAGCCTGTGCGCTCGGAGGCTTCGGCGCCGTCGGCGTCAGCCCGGTTGGGCCGTGGGTTTGCGCGCGCTGTCATCATCTTGCATGTCTCACTTCATCGGTTCCGAGCCGCGACGCTGATCTCGCGGGGATGGAGAGCGTTTTCCGGCACCCCCGCTCGCGCTCAAGGCTCGCGCAGCGCAACCTGTCGCCCAACCGCGGGCGGGGTGCCGAATCGCCGGTTCTCGAGAACCTTCTTCGCTTGCCGCGCCCGATGGCGCGGCAGGCTTCAGAACGTTTCCCAGTCGTCGTCGGCCTTGCTTGCCGTCGACATCGCGCCTACCGGGCTCGTCGCGGCGCTTACAACCGGTTTAACGGCCGGAGCGGGCGAGGCCTTAACACTCGT
>CBJMQH010000035.1:0-17256 GCA_966431825.1 uncultured Trinickia sp. | reverse complement strand
ATCGCCGCGCTCGGCGACGCCGTGCGCCGCACCCGCGCCATCGTCGAGGACCTGGGCGCACACATTGCGGCACCGCTGCCGAGCGGGCCCTGGCAGATGCCCGTCGAACGGGCAGCGCTCGTGCCGATCCCGGCTGCGGGAGATACCGGACACGCGGGCGTGCTTGTGGTGGGTCTGAATCCGCATCGCTTGTTCGACGATGCTTACCGAAGCTTTCTGTCTCTCGTCGCGGGGCAGATCTCCGCGGCCGTCGCGAGCGCGCAGGCGTACGAAGAGGAGCGGCGGCGGGCCGAGGCTCTGGCGGCCATCGACCGCGCAAAGACGGCGTTCTTCTCCAACGTGAGTCATGAGTTCCGGACGCCGCTGACGCTGATGCTGGGTCCCGTGGAAGACGCGCTCAACGACAGTTCGGTGCTGGCGCTTGCGCCTGCGCAGCGCAGGCGGCTCGTGACGGCGCATCGCAACGGCATGCGCCTGCTCAAGCTCGTCAACTCGCTGCTCGACTTCTCCCGCATCGAGGCGGGGCGCGTCGTCGCGACGTACGAGGCGGTGGATCTGTCGACGCTGACGGCCGAACTGGCGTCGAACTTCGAATCCGCGACGCAGCGCGGTGGGCTTACGCTCAGCATCGACTGCGAGCCGCTGCCGCAGCCCGTGTTCGTCGATCCGGACATGTGGGAGAAGGTTGTCCTGAACCTGCTCTCGAATGCGTTCAAATTCACGTTCGACGGCGGCATCACGGTCCGTCTGCGTGCCGCGGACGATGGGCAGGCCGTCGAGATGACCGTGCGCGACACGGGCGTCGGCATTCCGGCGCGTGAGTTGCCGCGCCTGTTCGAGCGGTTTCATCGGGTCGAGGGGCAGCGCAGCCGCTCGTTCGAGGGCTCCGGCATCGGGCTCGCACTCGTGCAGGAGCTCGTGAAGCTTCACGGCGGCAAGATCGTCGTCGAGAGCCAGGTGGGCGTCGGCACGGCTGTCACGGTCCGTATGCCGTTCGGTAATGCACATCTGTCGCAAGAGCGGATCAGTCGGGAAGGACGCATGTCGATGCGCAGCTCGCGACGTGCCGATGCATACGTTGAAGAAGCGCTACGGTGGCTTCCCGACGCGCAAGCCGTTGAAGACGAGCTTGGCGAACGGGGCGAGGAGGTGCCTGACCTGCTGTTCGGTCCGGCCACGGTGGGTGCCCGCGTGCTCGTGGCCGACGACAATGCGGACATGCGCAGCTACGTTGCGCGCTTGCTCGGTCCACGCTGGGAGGTGGAGACGGTGGCCGACGGCGAGGCCGCGCTCGAAGCGATCCGTGCGCGAAAGCCCGATGTGGTGCTCACCGACGTGATGATGCCGATGCTCGATGGCTTCGGACTCCTGCGTGAAATCCGTAACGATCCGCAATTGCGCGATCTGCCGATCATCCTGCTGTCTGCGCGCGCGGGCGAAGAGTCGCGCGTGGAAGGGCTCGATCGCGGTGCGGACGACTATCTCACGAAGCCTTTCTCGGCACGCGAACTCGTTGCCCGCGTGAACGCGAACCTCGAAATGGCGCGGATGCGGCGCGAAGTCACGCGCGAACTGCGAGAGAGCGAGGCGCGGTTTCGCAATATGGCCAATCACGCGCCCGTGATGATGTGGGTCAGCGATCCGAACGGCGCGCTCACTTACTTGAACCGGTTGTGGTGCGACTTCACGGGGCAGGCACTCGACGTCGCAGTCGGAGGCGGTGCGTGGGCGGCGCTGCATCCGGAAGATCGAGAACAATACGAGCGGACGTTCTTTTGCGCGAATGCCCAGCGTGAAGCCTTTCGTGCAGAGTGCCGCGTGCGACGTGCGGACGGCATCTATCGGTGGGCTCTGAGCGCTGCCGCGCCGCGGTTTGACGACGACGGACAGTTCCTCGGCTATATCGGATCCGTCATCGATATCACCGAACGTAAGGAAGCCGAACGGATTCTGCAGGAAGCCAACGTCGTTCTGGAGCGGCGCGTGGATGCTGCGATTGCGGAGCGTGCGCATACCGAGGCGCAATTGCGTCAGGCGCAGAAGATGGAGGCGATCGGCAAGCTGACGGGCGGTGTCGCACACGACTTCAATAACGTGTTGCAGGTGATCGCCGGGAATCTGCAGCTGTTGACGCGCGATGTGGCCGGCAACCTGCGCGCCGAGCAACGGCTGCATACGGCCGTGGCCGCGACGGCCCGCGGTTCGCGGCTTGCATCGCAACTGCTCGCGTTCGGGCGGCGGCAGCCGCTCTCGCCGAAGACCGTCAATCTGGGGCGGCTGATTCGCGGCATCGACGACATGCTGCGGCGGGCGCTGGGCGAGGGCGTCGAGATCGAAACGATCGTCGCCGGTGGCCTTTGGAACACGTATGTCGACACCGTCCAGGTCGAGAATGCGCTGCTGAACCTCGCTATCAATGCGCGTGACGCGATGCAGGGTCAAGGCAAGCTGACGATCGAGGCCGGCAACGCGTTCCTCGACGATAGCTATGCGGCACGTTACGGCGACGTGACGGCCGGGCAGTATGTGATGGTGGCCGTGACCGATACCGGTTGCGGTATTCCGCGTGAGTTGCTGGAACGTGTATTCGAGCCGTTTTTCACGACGAAACCCGAAGGACAGGGTACGGGGCTCGGCCTCAGTATGGTCTATGGTTTCGTTAAGCAATCGGGCGGGCACGTCAAGATTTACAGCGAACTCGAGCACGGCACGACAGTACGGCTCTATTTGCCGCGGGCACGTCAACCCGAGGAAGTCGAGGCACCGATCGAGACAGGGCCGATCACGGGCGGTACGGAGACCGTGCTGGTTGTGGAAGACGACGAGGACGTCCGCGGCACCGTGGTCGACATGCTCACCGAGCTCGGTTACCGCGTGCTGCGTGCGAAGGATGCACAAAGCGCGCTGGCGATCGTCGAGAGCGGTGTCGCGATCGATCTGCTGTTCACCGACGTCGTGATGCCCGGCACGCTGACGAGTCCGGAGCTCGCGCGCCGTGCGCGCGATCGGTTGCCGAACGTGGCGGTGTTGTTCACGTCGGGCTATACGGACAATGCGATCGTGCACGGCGGCAAGCTCGACGAAGGGGTGGACCTGCTGAGCAAGCCCTACAGTCGCGAGGCGATGGCGCGCAAGATTCGCCAAGTGCTGCGCAACCAGCCACGCGGGCCGGTAGCGGCGCAGGCACCGTCCGCGATCGGTAGCGCGGTGAGCGAGGGCGCCGATGAGACTCGTTTGCCTGCAACGCGGGCAGCCCGGATACTGCTCGTCGACGATGACGCGATGGTGCGCTTCACGACGGCCGATATGCTGAGCTTCCTCGGGCATGCCGTGACCGAAGCGGCCGATGCGACGGATGCACTGCGGCTACTGGGCGAGCACGCTTTCGATATTCTGGTGACCGATATTGCGCTGCCCGATCTTTCCGGCGACGCGCTCGCCATGCGTGCGGTTGCGCTGCAGCCGGGTTTGCGCGTCATCTTTGCGTCGGGCTACGATGCGTTGCCCGAAGGCAGCGAAGCGGCGCTTTCGGATGCGACGCTGCTGCGCAAGCCGTATAACCGGGAGCGCATGGAGGAAGCGATCAATGCCGCGCTCGCTGCGCGGCATGCGGCCGGGGCGCAGCATGCCGCGTTCGAGGCGCGACACGCGGCGATCCGGGACCGCGGCGCGTCGCGTGGCGACGAGAACGAGCGATCGGTTTGAGCGGTGCGCCGGCAATCGCTGCTGTCTGCGCCGCGGTGCGCCCGGGGGGTGTTCAGGGCAGTGCGCGCGAGGGGCTGCGCGGTACCTGAGCACGCGTCCGGCGCCGCTCGCCGCGCAGTCGTTCGTGTCGCGGCGCGGCTGCCATCCGGCGTCGATCGTCTTCCTCGTCGTGCTGCGCAGCGACTGCACCGATCAGCGGCTGCCCACTGCGGCGCGATTCCTTCGTCCACAACACCGATAACTTCTTCATCGTCCCCTCGCTCTCTCGTTCGTTGAATTGTGTGCGCCCGTGCTCGGGCATGCGGCCTGTTTCAGTAGACATCCCGGAGGTAGCGCTTTTCGCGCGCGAGTCGCCCGACGTAGTCGGCTGCCCGCTCGTCGCTCATGCCGCCATGCTGCGCAACAACGGCGCGCAGTGCGGCATCCACATCCTTTGCCATTCGGCTTGCGTCGCCGCAGACGTAAAAATGAGCGCCCTCTTCGAGCCATTGCCAAAGCGCCGCGCCTTGCTCGCGCATCTTGTCCTGCACGTAGATCTTCTCGACCTGGTCGCGCGAGAACGCGACGTCCAAGCGTGTGAGCAGGCCCTTTTCGCGCATCGCGTCGATTTCGTCGCGATAGTAAAAATCGGTCGCTGCGTGGCGCTCGCCGAAGAAAAGCCAATTGCGCCCGTGCGCGCCGCGCGCCAGGCGGTCGTGCAAGAACGCACGGAAGGGCGCAATGCCGGTGCCGGGTCCCACCATGATCACGGGCGCATCGCCGTTGCGAGGCGGACGAAAGTGCGTCGCCTTCTGCACGAACACCGGGACGGTCGCGTTGTCTGCACGGTCGGCGAGGAACGTCGACGAGACACCTTTTCGCTTGCGGCGTCCGTTCGTGTAGCGCACAGCGGCGACAGTCAAATGCACCTCGCCCGGATGGGCGAGCGGACTCGAAGCAATCGAATAGAGCCGCGGTTGCAAGCGCTTGAGGATGCCAATGAGTTCGCCCGCCTCGAGTGTCACGGGAAACTCGTGCAGCACATCGGCCAACTGTTGCCCCCACAGCCAATTTTTCAGGTCGGATTTGCGCTCTTCGCGCAGCAGCTCGCGCAGCGCATCGTTCTTGGTGCGCGCCGCGATGAATGCCAGCGCATCGGGGTTCGGCCGCGCGATTTCGTAGTGCTTGGCCAGAGCGTCTGCAAGCCGCATTTCGCCGATGCCGCTCACCTGCACCGGCGCATCACCGGGCAGCGCCGTCAGTTGCAACAATTCGTCCACGAGTTCCGTGCAGTTCGTCGGCCATACGCCGAGTGCGTCGCCTACCTCATATTCGAAGTTTGTCTCCCCCGTCGAAAGCGCGAAGTAGCGTGTGTCCTTCGACGCCCCACTGCCGTTCAGCCGTACGTTGCGCACGAGGCGGGTTGCCGCGGGCCGCGTCTTCGTCGGCATGAGGCCGGGCAGCACCGCCGGAATCGCTCCGTCCGCCGGCACGGCGTAAAGCGCGGCGTCCACTTCCTTGATGCACACGATGACGCGCTCGAGCCAATCGTCGGCCGCCGGTTGGAACTCGGTGTCGCAGTCGGTCCGGGCGGTGAGCGGCTGTGCACCGAGCCCCGCAAGACGCGCATCGAGCTGACGGCCATGCCCGCAGTATTGATCGTAGTTTCGGTCGCCGAATGCGAGTACCGCGTAGCGCGTCGCATCGAGGCGCGGGGCGCCGGGTGACTGCAATGCCGCCCAGAACGCCTGTCCGTTGTCGGGCGGATCACCATCGCCGAACGTACTCGTCATGAGCAGTACATACGGTGCTTTTTCGAGGTTCGACACCGAGTAATCGGCCATGCACGCCGTGCGGATTTCGAATCCCGATTCCATCAAGCGCATTGCATACCGGTCCGTCAGCGATTCGACGTTGCCCGTCTGCGACGCCCACAGCAGCACGACTTTGGGGCGCGTGCGTGCAATGCGGACGGGGGAATCGGCCTCCGACGCGGGTTTGGCGGCACCCCCCTGTCCGTCGTGCGACACGGGCTGAGGCACCGGCGCGCGGCTGAACAGGCCCGCCAACATGCCGTCGAGCCACATTCGTGTGGCGACGGGCAGAGGGGCATTGGCCGGCAGCACGGGCAAGCCCGCCTGCGGCGCGTGTCCGAGCGCGCCTCGCAAGCCGTTCGCGAAACCGGCAACGTAGGCGCGCTGCACATCGGTCATCGGGGGCGGGGCGGCGTCGGCAATGCCAAGCGCGGCGAGCAGCGCATCGATCTGGGGCATGTTGGCGTCTTGTGGAGTGCGCGCGGCGCCGGGCGCAGCGGCTGCGTTGACGGACCGCTCGCGGTCGATGGATGTGTTGCGCGTGTCGGGCGTGGCCGCGGCCGGCGGCGCCGCGGCCACGCGTTGCAGAGAGACAGCACAGAATTTCAGTTCGGGCTGCTGAGAAATGGCGTCGATTGCGTCACTCGTGACGGCGTTGACGCATAGCTCGTCGCCGTACACATCGTTCCAATGCATCGGCGCGAAGCAATTTCCCGGTCTCACGCGCTCGGAGACGACAGCAGGCAGCACCGCACGCCCGCGTCGCGAACGGATTTCCACCGCGTCTCCCTGCTTCACGCCGAGTGTCGCGGCGTCTTCCGGATGGATTTCGACAAACGGCGCGGGGTTCAGCTTGCCGAGCATCGCCACCTTGCCGGTTTTCGTCATCGTGTGCCATTGATGCTGCAAGCGGCCGGTGTTCAGCACGATCGGATAGGTCTTGTCGGGACTCTCGGCCGGATCGACGTGGGGACGGGCAAAGAACTGTGCTTTCCCGCTCGCTGTCGCAAAGGCGAGGCGGGGCACGCTGCCGTCGTCGCGCCGCTTCAGCGTCTGGCTGACGCCGTCGTTCAGGTAGCGGATCGGATTGCGATCGCTCTCGCTCTGCGCAGCACAAGGCCATTGCACCGGTGACGCGCGCAGCTTGGCGTAGCTCGCTCCGCGCAAGTCGTAACCGGTGCTCGGGTTCGCAAAGCCCTTGATCTCTTCGAAGATCGCCTCGGCCGATGCATAGTCGAATGCCTCGGCATAGCCCATCGCGCAGGCGACGCGCGCGATGATCTGCCAGTCGGGCATCGCTTCGCCTGGCGGCTGGATCGCCTGCTGCATCAGCGTCAAGTTGCGCTCGGAGTTGATCATGACCCCTTCTGCCTCGGCCCAGAGCGCGCCGGGCAGCAGGATGTCCGCATAGCGTGTCGTCTCGGTATCGAGAAACGCGTCTTGCGCGACGACGAGCTCGGCTGCCTGCAGGCCGGCGAGAACGGTCTGACGGTTGGCCACGCTCGCGACGGGGTTCGTGCAAATGATCCAGCAGGCCTTGATTTCGCCGGCCGCCATCCGAGAGAACAGATCGATGGTGCCGCCGCCGACGGCCGTCCTCAGCGTCCCGTTCGTCACGCCCCATGCGTTTTCGACGAAGGCGCGATCCGCGTCCACGAGCACTGAACGCTGCCCCGGCAGGCCCGGCCCCATATAGCCCATTTCGCGGCCGCCCATTGCGTTGGGCTGCCCCGTCAGCGAAAACGGACCGCTGCCAGGGCGACAGATCTTGCCTGTGGCAAGGTGCAGATTGCAGATCGCGTTCGTATTCCAGGTGCCGTGGGTGCTTTGGTTCAGGCCCATCGTCCAACAGCTCATCCACTCGCCCGCTTCGCCGATCCACTGCGCGGCCTGACGCAGGTCGGCCTCGGCGAGTCCCGTGATGGCCGCAACGGCAGCAGGTGCGTAATCTTCGAGGAACGAAGGCATCGCCTCCCAGCCCTCGGTGAATGCGTCGATGAACGCGCGATCGGTATGGCCGTTACGGTGCAGCAAATGCAGGAGGCCGTTCAGCAGCGCAAGGTCGGTGCCCGGCTTGATCTGCAGAAAGAGATCGGCTTTCTCGGCAGTGCCCGTCCGGCGCGGATCGACGACGATGAGCTTGGCGCCGGCCTTGACGCGATCCATCATCCGCAGGAACAGGATCGGATGGCAGTCGGCCATGTTCGCGCCGATGATGAAGAACAGGTCGGCCTTGTCGAAGTCCTGATAGGAACCGGGCGGAGCGTCGGCACCGAGCGAGAGTTTGTAGCCGCTGCCCGCGCTCGCCATGCACAGCCGCGAATTCGATTCGATGTTGTTCGTGCCGATGTAGCCCTTAGCGAGCTTGTTCACGAGGTACTGCGATTCGAGCGACATCTGCCCCGATACGTAGAAGGCGATGGCGTCAGGGCCGTGCGTATCGGCGATGGCGCGCAAGCGGCGCGCGGTATCGGTGATGGCCTGCTCGATCGGGAGCGGCGTGGCATCCTGATCGCGCGCGCGGCGCTCGAATGCGCCTTCGAGACGGCCGGAGCGACGCAATGCGACATGAGCCGATGCGCCTTTCGTGCAGAGTCGCCCGAAATTCGCGGGATGCGTCTCGTCGCCGAGGATCTTGACGACCTCGCCGTTCTCGACCTGCAGGACCATGCCGCAGCCGACGCCGCAATATGGGCAGACCGTCTTGACCTTTGTACTCGTGTCGCTGGGCATGGGAGGCATCGGGTAGGCTCGCGGTTCCGTCGTCAACCGGCGACGGTGGAGAGTGCCGCTTCGCGCGCAGCGTGTTCGGCGCTGAAACGCACGGCGGCGGCGCAAAGCGCACTGCCGCAGACGATGAGACCGAGGACGACGAGCGTGCCGTGCAGGTCTCCGATTCCTTTGAGCAGGAAGCCGGCGGCGACGGCACCGGCATTGCCGCCTGCGCCGACGATGCCTGCAACGCCGCCGAGCGCCTTGCGGTCGATGAACGGAACGAGCGCATAGGTCGCGCCGCACGACATGTGCGTGAACAGCCCAAACCCGAGCATCGCGATGACGGCTGCGGTCGTGGCGCCCGCGTTTGCGAAGGCGAGCAGGCCGATGCCCTCGGCGGCCATCAGCGCGCATAGGAGCGTCGCACGCGAGCCGAGCCCCCAGTGTTTCGCGACGCGGTCAGAGAGCAGGCCGCCCAGCGGCCGCGCGAAGATCGCCAGCAGTCCGAAGCTTCCGGCGGCGAGCCCGGCTTGCGCGAGCGTCAGTTTGAAATGGTCGACGTAGTAGCTGGCCGCGACGTTGTGAATGAACACCTCGACGCCGAAGCAGGCGCCGTAGGTGACGAACAGCATCCAGACGCGATAGTTGCGCGATGCGAGCGCAAGACTCGCCCAGCCCCCCTTCTTGCTGCCTTCGACGGCGACGCCCTTGGTGCGCAACGCGGCGTAGTTGCCCTGCGGGCAATCTTGCGCGAAACGCCAATAGAGCAGCGCCGTGATCGGCATCGCGATGGCGGGCAGCAGCAGCGCGAGCCGCCACGCCGACGCCTCGGTGGCGCCGAAGGCGAGAATGGCGGCGAGCAGAACCGGAATGAGGGCTTGTGCGGCGCCGGCGCCGGCATTGCCCCAGCCTGCGCTCGTGGCGTTGGCTGTGCCGACGATGTTGCCGGCGAACATGACCGAGGTGTGGTACTGCGTCACGACGAAGCTCGCGCCGACGGCACCGATACCGAGCCGGCAGAGCAGAAACGTCTCGTAGCTGTGAGCGCACGCCGCGCCGACGAGGGGCAGCGTACCGACGAGCAGCAGCGCGACATAGACCTTGCGCGGGCCGAAGCGATCGCACATCGGGCCGATGACGAGGCGCGCGAGGATCGTGATGGCGACAGCCGCGATGTTGATGTCTGCCACTTGAGCCGCCGTGAGTGCGAATTCCTTTTTGATAAGCGGCATCAACGGCGCACAGGCGAACCAGGCGAAGAAGCAGACGAAGAAGGCGAGCCATGCGAGATGGAATGCGCGCATCGCCGGGCTTCGGAGGTTCGTCAATTCGATCGAGGTAGCTTTGTCGGTCATCGTTTGCTCGCGCGTGAAACGACAACGGCGTCCCGCGAAACCGGCCGTGGGCCGAATTCGGGGGACGCCGTTGTCCAATTCGATAAAAGGTTTGCTGCTCCGCGGCTCGCCATTGATGCCGCCGGGACCGGAAAAGCACGACGTGTGCCAAGCGCGGTGTGTTTGCCCGGACAACGGCGTGCCGCAAGGGTCTTGCGAGATCGGCGCGCCCGCTCCGGTCGTATTTGTATGGTGAGCTTCGTGGCACAGGCAGCACTTCCCTGGTGCGGCGCAGCACTTGCGAAGTGCGCAGTCCGGGCGGCGGCGCGGGCGACGGTGAGCCTTTACGGGGGTGCCGTGAGTTTCCCGAAGAAGCTCACCTGAAGCGCGCGAGGTGAGCTTTTCCGGGAGTCGTGGTGAGCGTGGCTTATCGAACCGCTGTGCTTTTCGTCAGTTCGAGCGCGCGCACGCGTACATCGATTTTCAGTTCGCGGTACTATTCGATTCGCATCTGGCGCCGGTACGATGTCGGGACGGGCGTCGAGCGCTGGGCGGGCGGCACCGTGGGCAGGGCCCCCAGCGAAGCGGCGACACACGTGTTCCCGGCTTCACGACCATTGAACGCAAGCGGCAGACGATACGCCCATTGCAAAAGATAATCGGTCGCGTGGAAGTCGAAAGCCGCTAAATCGAGCTGTCGCAAAATTCCAATTGTGGGCAAGTGGCAGGGGCTTGAATATCGGCTATCGGCCGCTGTTCGTATGTCATCGAGCGATGACCGAACTTGCCATGCGCGGCAGCGTCCTAAGGACGGGGTTGTCTTGGGGTCTTTCGGCGTGAAGCGGTGTCATTCGTGCTACGGAACATGCCGTGGAGGGCCCCGGCTGGCGCGGTTCGGCGGGTGGAACGCGGCATGCGTGGCGTGAAAAAGATTGGCCGTTTTCAATTTTGCTTTTTGAACATTTTGTATCGATAATTCAGAGCGTACTCCGTGTGAAAAGATCGGGCGCGCCGCATCCAGGCGCCGCGCCGCAACGGCGGTTGCGACCGCTGTCAGCCATGAGCCGAGCGTGAATCGGCTCGGGTCAAGGGGAGGCTTTTCGTCTCCTCTCATCAACTACAAACCGGACTCATCGATGGAACAGCTTGAAGGCGAAGCTCGCGACCGTTTGATTCGCTGGCTGCGGCGCCGCATGGACGAATACGGCATTACCGTAGAAGCGGTAGCCGAATCGATTACGGCCGACCAGCAGGCCGTGCGGCCAGTGCTTTATCGTGATGCAATGGGCAATACCTGGGACGGCTACGGCGATCCTCCCGACTGGCTGCGGCGGGCTGTCGCCGCGGGGCAGCAGATGGACTTCTACCGCTGCGAAGGCTGATCGGACGCCAGGTAGTAGCGCCCGATCGATAGGGGTCGGCGTATCAGCGCAACGCGCGTTCCTGGCCTGCGGGTAGGGGGTAGACGAATAACGCGCGCAAGGACAACAGCAACAGAATCAGCAGAAGATGCCCCGGCATCAGGGCGGACAGCGCCAACCGTGAGGCGTTACTTGTGCAGCGTGCCTCGCATGGAAGCGACGTCGTTCGCGGTAACGGGCTGCGCCACGTTGCCCCAGGCGCCGCGGATGTAAGTGAGCACCTGTGCGAGCTGTACGTCGGCCAATAGCCCGGCGAAGCCGGGCATCTGTTGACGCGGCGGCCCGGACTGCGTGGCCGGGCTGTTGCCGCCCTCGACGAGCAGACGGATCAGGCTCGATGTGTCCTCGGTCATCACGGCAGGGTTACCCGCCAAAGCGGGGAAGACCTTCGGTACACCCCGACCGCCATCCCCATGGCAGCGCGCGCAAAACGACTGGTAGACGCGGTAGCCCACCGATAACGCATCCGGTACGCGGTTGCCGTTCGTCGGTGTTTGAGCGGGCGCTTGTGCCGGGGCATAGGTGTTCGCTGGATCCTGCGCGGGCAGCGACTTCAAATAGTGGCCGATCGCATGCAGGTCGGCATCGCTCAAATACTGCGTACTGTCTTCGATCTGCTGCACCATGCTGCCGAATGCAGCCGTTCCGGCGGCGTGGCCCGTTTTCAGGAATGCGGCGATGTCCTCCTCGGTTAGCCTGCCGATTCCCGATCCCGAGTCGTTGGTCAGGTTCGGCGCAAACCAGTGATCGTTGATGCCGCCCGTCAAATACTTCGGTGAAGACTGGTCATAACCCTGCTCTTCGTACGCGAAGCCGCGCGGCGTGTGGCACGCGCCGCAATGACCCAGCGATTGGACAAGATACGCGCCGCGGTTCCAGTCGGCATCGTGCGCCGGGTCCGGTTTGTAGCCCGGCGCGGGCATGAAGGCCTTCTTCCAGAAATAGAGCATCGGACGCACATTGAACGGGAAGGCCACGTCCGACGGCGGCGTCGGCTTGGCGACCGGCGCTACGCGATGCATGAAAAACGCGTAGAGCGCGCGCATGTCGTCATCCGACATCTTCGAGAAAGCCGTGTACGGCATCGCGGGATAGAGCTGCTTGCCGCCGCGCGCCTGCCCGGCTCGTACCGCACGCGCGAACTCGTCGAGCGTATAGCCGCCGATTCCGTACTGCACGTCGGGCGTGACGTTGCTGCTCACGATCGTGCCGAACGGCGAACCCATGCCGAGCCCACCGGCGTACGGCGCGCCGCCGCGCGGCGCAGTGTGGCACCCTGCACAGTCCGCTGCCTTCGCAACGTATTCGCCGCGTGCAAGCAATGCGGTATCGGCGGCCGCGGTGGTAGCCGCAGTGGCAGCCGCAGACTCCGAAGCCGGCGCCGCCGGCTTGCCTCCCATCGCAATAGCCAACACGGCCGGCAACGTGAGCAGTGCCAACTGCATTCCCCTGGTCGGCTCTTTCATAGCGTTTCGTCTCCGACTGCTGCTGCGCGCTGCTCGTTATTTCGCGTCGCCGCGACGATGACAGGCACAGTTTCGTTTTGTCCGCGCGCGAGCCAACGCGCGGCGACGGCCAGCGCGGCGAGCAGATACGCGAGCGCCGCAGGGACCCACATGATGAACATGATGAGTCCTCCCAACTGTTGGTCCTTCAACGGGTCCATGCCGAGCAGACTGCATGGCTCGATATAGAACGGATACCAGAGGCCGGGTGCCAGTGTGAGCAACGCACCGAGGGCGCTCGTATGGACCATCGTCGTGAACAGCGAGAACATCGCATGGGCGCTGCCGGCGCGCGCAGCACCCGGCGTTCGCGTTTCGAGGATACCCCACCAGAACAGCAGTGCCGTTAGGAGAAAACACGCATGTTGCAACGTATGGAGCGCTGGATGAACGAGTGCGGCTTCGAACAGCATCGGCAGATGCCACGCCCACAGCGCTGCGGCGCGCCGGCTTCTTCGATAGAGCTGCAGAAAACCGACGGCGTACGCGGCAAGGCTCAGTCCCAACAGCGTGACGACATCCGTGTCGAACGTCCAGCCGAACGTGAGCGGTCCACGGCCGGCGGCGGGCACAACATGCGCGCCGGCAGACGTGACCCAGCCGGCGCTCGCGCAGGCAGCGACGACCGCACGCCAAACGTGCGTCGACGGTTCCGGCGTGCGTCGTCGACATGCGCTCAACGGCACGGCGACAGCAGCCATTGCGGGAACCACATCATGAGCTGCACGAGCGTAGCGATCGCCCCGAGCGCCGTGGCGGCGAATGCAAGGCAGGCGGGGCGCGCCTCGCGCGCATCGTAGCTCGCCGCACCGGCTGCCCCGAGCGTGCGCCAGCGCCGGTAAGCGAGCACCGTCGCGATCACGCAGAGCGTGAAGGCGGTCGCGCTGACGGCCGTGAGCGGCGCCCGCGTGCTCCAGCGGCAGGCGTATCGCACAAGCGCGTAGTCGGCGCTTTGCGCCGCGAGAACGAGGGCCGGCGCGCCGAGTAATGCGAACCAGGTCTTCAACGCCTTTGTCCTCCCGAAAAACCTCACCTCTGCCGGCCTAGCCTCACAGATGCACGCGCGGGGCGAGGTAAATGACCGCATAGATCGGCAGCCAGCTCAGTACCACGAAGTACCAATAGACTGCGTTTTCGCTGACGTCGACGAACCGCTTGCCTTCGAGCGGTCCCGTGAACAGCAGGACGGTGAGCACCAGCGTGTCGATCGTGTCCGTCACGAGGTGTGTCGTATGCAGACCCAGCAGGAACCAGACCACCGAACCGTAGGCGTTCGCGTACCACTTGACGTTCAGTGCGGTGAACTCCATGCCGCGCAGCGCGAGGAAGCCGAGCGAGAAGACGAGGCAGACGACGAGCCAAAAGCGGCTTGCGTGCAAGTCCAGCCGCTGTGCAGCGCGCTTGGCGAGTGCATTCGGGATCGCACTGACGAGGATGACCGCGGTATTGACGGTGCCCCAGATCAACGCGGGCGGTGGTGCATTGAGCGGCCACGCGGCGTTCACCTCGCGCAGATAGGCGTACATCACGATCGCAATCGCGAAGGCCGTACCTTCGATCAGCATGAGCCCCGCCGTGGCCCACCACATCAGGCTCCGATGGGCGAAGCCGAAGGAGGGCAGGTTGCGGGCGTCGTAAGTGGCGGCCACCTGCGCTGTTCCAACGGCCGTCGTGCCGGGAGGAGACGGCGCTTGCGCCTGGACGAAAGGAACACTGCGTGGGCGTGTCATGGCTTGTTCTCCAGCGCCCGCGCGACCGCATTTTGGCGTCGCGTCGGCCAGAACCATGCGACGAGCGTGACGACCACGGGAATCGTGCCCCAGACCACCGCCCAGGGCGTGAAGATCGAGGCGATGAAGAACACGGTGGTCGCCGATCATGCCGCGCCAGCCGCTCGGGTCGCGCCAAGTTGCGGCGAGTTGCT
Organism: uncultured Trinickia sp.; assembly: GCA_966431825.1. Lineage (GTDB taxonomy): Bacteria > Pseudomonadota > Gammaproteobacteria > Burkholderiales > Burkholderiaceae > Trinickia. Next base: position 2,859 of record CBJMQH010000035.1, on the reverse strand, counting down.
GCCGTACCGCCTCGGGTGCGTCGGGGCCGTCGAAGCAACGGGGGGGCAAGTCGCTGCGGGAAGAGGCGGCGCGTGCGGTCATTTGAGGGTCTCGAGCCAGGCGACGACGGCTTTCAGATCGCCGTCGGAAAGGTAATCGGTTGCCGGCATCGTCACGCCGGGCTTTGCCGCTTGCGGATTGCGCACCCAGGCGAGCAGGTTCCCGGGTGTGTTCGGCAGTGCGCCGGCCCCGATCGTGCCGCGGCTCATCAAGTGCGTGAGATCGGGCGCGAGCAGCCCCTTTGCGCTGGTGCCGCGTACCGTGTGGCAGCTTGCACAGTGCGATGCCGTAAATACGCGCATCCCGTCAGATCGATATGCAGGGCATTGGCAACCGGCAGCTTCGAGAGCGCACGGTCGGTCAACACATCGGCGATCGTGAGCCCGACAAGCAGAACGACGGACAATCCGGCCGCGGCGGCCACCCCGAAGCGCGCGCGCCGCTCCGGGTGCGTGTTGCCCGACATGTCGGGCGGCGTGCGGCTGTCTGCGCGCCGGCCACGCAGCAGGGCAACGAGCACGCCGGTCAGCACGGCGGCGAATACCGCCGTGCAAACGATCAGCGTGAGGTGCCAGAGCTCCGCGATTTTTGCGGCCTGCACGCCCGCAGGCGCGAGTGCGTTGTGGCGCACTTGTGCCCATGCCGGCATGCCCCACGCCGCTGCCACGGCGGCGAGGGCCCGGGAGAGGGCGGCGGCGCCCCGGCCCGCGCTTGCGCGCCCGGCGATGCCGACCTCTCTGCCTACCGCGCGCAGTCGTTTCATGTGCCGAAAGATTCAAGGGACGCGACGGTTGCCACCTAGCATGTTCTGTTCCTCTGGTGGGCACGCTTGTTCGTGCCTTCCGGTCGGGCGGGAACGTGCATTGCGGCGGCACCACGAAGCCGCCTACGCGGCGGCGTTTGCACGCTGCCACTTCGCCCTAGCCGAGGATGAACCCCGCCATGAAAATCGCACTGAAACCTATCGATCAGCAGGTCATCGTCATTACGGGCGCCACGAGCGGCATCGGGCTCGCGACGGCACGTATGGCGGTCAAGCGTGGCGCGCGCGTCATGCTCGTGGCTCGCAGCGCTACCGCTTTGGAAGAACTCGCAGCCGAGCTTGCAACGGCATCGCGCAACGCTGAAACCGCGGCGGCGGCTGCAGCCGACGCCACGCCAGCCGTGCTCGGCGAGCCGCTGCCCGAGCCGTTGGACGCTGGCGTAACCGCGAACGCGGCGGGCGACACGGGCGGCCGCGTATGCGTCGATTTCGCGGTAGCCGACGTGGGCGATCCGGAGCAGGTCGAAGCCGCGGCCGCGCGGGCGATCGAGCGCTTCGGCGGCTTCGATACCTGGATCAACAACGCGGGCGCATCGATCTTCGGGCGTACTGCCGATGTGCCGCTCGACGAACAACGCAGGCTGTTCGATACGAACTTTTGGGGTGTGGTGCATGGTTCGCTCGTCGCTGCGCGCCACCTGAAAACGACCGGCGGCGCGATCATCAACCTCGGCAGCGAGGTGTCGGACATGGCGGTCCCGCTGCAGGCGGCCTATGTGGCATCCAAGCACGCGGTCAAGGGCTACACCGATGCATTGCGGATCGAGCTGATGGCCGAGCGCGCACCGGTTTCCGTCACGCTCATCAAGCCGGCAGGCATTCATACGCAGTTTGTCGAACACGCACGTAACCACCTGGAAGTCGAACCGAAACTGCCCGCGCCGCTGTATGCGCCGGAGCTCGTGGCCGAGGCGATCCTGCATGCCGCCACCCATGTCGAGCGCGACGTATTCGTGGGCGGGGCGGCGCGCACGTGGTCGGCGTTCGCGCGGCACGCGCCGACGCTGTTCGATCGCGTCATGAGCCGGATCGGATTCGATTCGCAGATGACGCACCGCGCCCCGTCGTCCGGTGATGGGCTTGCCGAGGCGGCCGGCGGCCTGCGCGAGCGTTCCGACACCCCGCGCCACGTGCTGCGTTCGAGCCTTTACACCCAAGCGGTCATGCATCGACGCAAGACGACCGCACTGGCAGCAGGCGCCGCGGCGATCGTCGCGCTGACCGCGTTGACGAGACGGCGCGCCGCGAACCGGCGTACCGGTGGCGACGGCCAGTAAGAGCGATCGGCCCGGCATCTGCGTGAGCGTGCTGTCCGTCCTGCGGCTGCACGCCGCGCCAAACCCTGCCAAACTGCAAACCTGAGCATGCGTTTGCGATGCGTGTGCAGGCGGCTCTCGCCTTCGTGCACGCCTTTCCTCCCGAACTCGCCCGGACCGCCCGATGAACGATGCGCCCATGCCTGAACGCAAGGTGAACTGGAGCGAGCGCACGGCTGCCCGCGTGCGGGAAGCCCTGGACGGGCGCAGGGGCGGCGCACGCGTACTGTTGCCATTCGCCGGGCCCGCCGTCGTCGTGTCGGTCGCCTATATGGATCCGGGCAACTTCGCGACGAATTTGCAGGCGGGCGCCGCGTACGGATACACGCTGTTGTGGGTGGTGCTGTTTGCGAATCTCGTCGCCATGTTGTTTCAGGCCATCTCGGCACGCATCGGTCTTGCGACGGGCATGAGCCTCGCGCAAGTCTGCGCGCGCCATTTGCCGAAGCCCGTTGTGCTCGCGATGTGGATCGTCAGCGAGATTGCCGCGATGGCCACCGATCTCGCCGAATTCCTCGGCGCAGCGATCGGGTTCTCGCTGCTCGCCCACGTCCCGCTGCTGGCCGGCATGGGGGTAACGGCCGTCCTTGCGTGGATGCTGCTGCGCCTGCAGGCGCGCGGCTTCCGGCCCCTGGAGGTTGCAATCGGCGCGCCCGTCGGCGTCATCGCGCTTGCCTACG
>CBJMQH010000034.1:0-17363 GCA_966431825.1 uncultured Trinickia sp. | reverse complement strand
GGGTAAATCGGTCTTAAAAATCTGGCCGACAAGGGCTCAACCATTCCTCTTCGATGAAAGTCGTGCGGCGTAATGTCGCGCAGAACGCCACAAAGAGGATCGCCTCAATATGTGAGGCAGAAGATGATCCTGACGAGCCGCCGGCGCCATGCAACTGCGACGAGTACCCATTCGCCTCAACGTTGGAAGGTGCATGGAAAGCTGAGGCGTCGGTCAAGCGAATCAATAGCGCTGACAACCAATTGGCAGGCACACGCCTCGGCAATTTCTTCACGTCGCAGCGTGTAATCGACGAAGAAGAATTCTTCGTCAACGTTACAGACTAACCGCGAGTGACCGCCCGAACAAGTGTCCCCACTCGTCCTTCAGCGACCGAATTGACATGAGAAAACCCTCCGGTGAGCCCCCTTGGCTCAATCTGGCTTACAACCTTTCGACCGGTTGCAATCTGGGCGAACTTCGCAGCGAAATCGTGCCTACAGAGGATGCGTGCTTGCGTGTCGTCGCACAAGATGTGCATGCGCCCGAGCCCGTCCCGCGTGTCCCGTATGCCCTGTGTTCGGGTTACGCGGTGCGAGCGGCCGAAACCCGCCGCGCAACTGCCGCAACCCCTGTCGCGCTGCAAAGAAGGACGGAGTTCCGAGCCTACGTTGCAAACAACGGCGATCCCGCCGCTAGAGCATTGCGCCCAGGCGAATGTGAGTCCATACCGGCCGGCATCCCGCTGCCCGAAAACGCCGATGCGGTGCTGCCTTACATCGAAGAGGAGACGGACGAATTGAACCCGCCACCTGTTTTCGAGGAACAGATCGTCGCCCCGGTGTGCGAAGCGGCCAACGTGCAAAGGTGCGGTGAAGATTACGAGCGAGGCGCGACCCTCGTCGCGCGTGGGACCCGCATCACCGCCCAATTGCAGGCGGTGCTGATCGCCGCCGGCGTGTTGGTGCTCCCGGTCTACAAGCGCCCGCGGATCGGCGTCGTGCTCAGTAGCTACGATACGGTTCCTCCGTCTGATGCGATGCACCCCTGGCAGCGCCGCGACGCCACGAGCGCCTACATCCGATCGGTATTCGCGCGCTGGGGCTATACGGTTCCGCCAACCGAACAAATCGCTCCGGTCAATCCATTCGCTCCCCGCGCTCACGGGGACGCGTATGCAACGTATCGTCGACGGCTGCTCCGTTTGATGTCGAACTACGATTTGCTCATCGGAGTCGGGATGCCTGCAGACCCTACGTTCCTCAGGCTCGGAGTCGGTGGCCCGTTTTCGTTCCCTGTACCCGCCAGATTGATCGACTTCGACAGATCGCGTAACGGGCATTTCAAGCTGGGCGTAGGCGACGATCGCACGCCGCCGATCTTCGGCAAACGGCCGATCTACCGCGCCGGATCCACCACCGAAATCGGAGGATGCGAGGGGTTCGCGTACTACGACAGGGCAATCGTCCTGAACCTGCCGGGCTACACGCCGGAAGTCGCCGCCTACATGCATACAGCCGTACGGTACATCATCGATCTGATGGAAGGCGTGCAGGACCCGGGCCCCGTTTGGCGCAAGGGCGAATTGGCGCATCCCCTCAAACGGCACCCGAAGAGGCATCGTTTCCTTTGGGGAAACGCGCACCTGGATGAAGGAAGCCGCGTAACCCTTCGGGCGAAGGACGATCAAAGCGGGCTGCATTTGAGCACTTTCGTTGCATCGAACGCATTGGTCGCCCTTCAATTCGGCACCGATCAGGCCGACGCGGGCGAATCGATCGATTACGTGCTACTCGACTAGTCGAGACCGTTGTCCGGGACCCAGTTACCGTTGAAGGGTTCGGCCCGCTCGCCCGACAGGGTGATCGGAAACTTCGTGTCGAGATCGATCGGCTCGAAGTTCAGATGCTGTGCGTTGTAACACACCGATACGTGCGCGATATAGTCGCCCGGATAAAGCCAACCGGCGCCTTTCGTGCGCGCTTCGGCCCAACGCTCATGCAACGGTTTCGCTTCGAACGCGAGCACGATGCCGTCCCCGAGGCGTTTCAATTGACGGCTCCCCTGCGCATCGATCGTGAGCTTGTCGGGCTGCAGTGCGAGCGTCTGGCCCTCGCGTAGTGAATTAGGGCTTCGCACGATCGTCACGTGCATCAATTCGTCCGGCACCATCGTCAGTCCGCTCACGTCGAGCCCCCGGGCTTTCAACGTGTCGACCGTCACGCGTCTGATCCGGTCGGTGGTGCCGGGGACCACCAGCCGCGATACGTACAGACCTGCGTCGCCGAATCCGTTGACGAAACGATGCGCATCGGTCGCGGCGCTCGACCGCGAGGCAGGCAACGAAGCGCGGCGCAACGCCCCCCCTGTCCGGGTGGCCGCAGGAGTCGGGGCGTCGGCATCGTCTTCCATCGGCACTGCTTCGGGCGCCGTGCGAGGCGCGCGCGCGGGCGGCGCCTTGGCGGCGCGCGACGCAGGCCACGCCGCTGCGGGGATGGCGCCGCCGGCAGACCGCCCGTCCGATACCGCATCGCGGTCGGACGGCGGCTCGCCATGCGGGGATGGGCCCGGAGAACGGGAGGCTGGCGGCGGAAAATCGGGCATCTCGGCACCTGAATGCGAATCGGGTAGCACTGTCGCCGAAATGCCGCCGGCCCACTGCGGCCGCGCGAAACTTCGGCCGCTACTGCGAAGCGTCGACTTCCGACCTCATCGGCCCGCCGCCCTGCCGGCCCCATCCTGCGAAAGCGAGTGCCGATGCCGTCTCGCCAAGCAGATCGAGCGCGATGCTGCAAACGGGCAGCGGCTGACTGAAAACATGCCTCGTCGTTTTCGGCGGATACAACGTGCAGGCGCGCGAACGCGCAATGATCTGAGCACCGTCGACATCGATACCCGGCCGCCTCGACTCGACCTTGACTGCGGCGTAATCGAGCAGGACGCACGGCACCCGCACGAATGACAGCGCGCGCGCCGCCGCCAACCGGTGGTGGCCATCCATGACGGCAAGGCTCGTTCTCTCGAGCACGATCGGCGCGGTCCAACGCCCTGTCCGTTCGATGCTGTCGAGCACTTCGACGAGACGGCCGACGTCATGCTCTTCGTTCGGCAGGATGCGGTCGAAAGGGATCAGCACAATCGGCCAACGTGCTTCCATGAGGTCGCCATCGAAGTCGTCGTCGCTCATGACTGTGCCCCTGTCAGACCGGCGCGCAATGCACCGAGGCGGTGTTCGAACCGCCGCAAGAGCAGCATGGCCGTCGACGCGAGACCGATCGCAAGACCGACCCAGATGCCGTAAATGCCATAGCCCAATACGACGCCGGCCGACCACGCCACGGGCAAGCCGATCATCCAGTAGCCGACGATCGAAATGCGCAGCGAACTCTTCACGTCGCCAAGCCCGCGCAAGATGCCGACGCCGATGTTCTGGCTGCAATCGAACACCTGCAACAATGCGGCGATCGTCAAGAGACCTGTCGCGAGACGCAGCACGTCGGCGTTCGTCCCGGTGCCTGGGTCGAGAAACGGCGCAAGCACACGTGCCGGCGCGCACAGGTATGGCAGAGCGACGATCAGCATCGCGCCGATGCCCAGGACAAGCCCTGTATAGCCGAGCCGCCGGGCGCCGCGATAATCGTGTCGCGCGCATGCATGGCTGATGCTGATCGACGCGGCGTGCGAGAGTCCCACGGAGATCATGAACACGATGTAAATCACCTGATTCACGATCGTCTGCGCGGCAAGCGCGGCGGTGCCGAGCGTGCCGATCACCAGCGTGAGCACCGTGAAGAATGCGGCTTCGGAGCCGTATGTCGCGGCGATCGGCACACCCATTTTCCACGTGCGTGCGAGCGCTGCGGCATCGGCCCGCCATGCGGCAAGCGAAAGATGCTCGGCAAGTTCGCTACGGCGGCGCACGATCGCGAGGAACGCGAGGAACGAGAACAGGTAGACGCCGCTCGTCGCGCAGGCAACGCCCGTGAGGCCAAGCCGCGGAAAGCCCCAACGGCCGAACATCAGCGCGTAGTCGAGTGCCGCATTGACGGCAATCGAAACGAGCGTGATCGCGAGCAACGGCCCCGGCTTACGCAGCCCGACCGTGTACTGGCGCAGCGCTTGGAACCAGAGGCATGGCAACATGCCGGGCGCCGCCGCGGCCAGATAGCGGGCCGTGGCATGGGCGACTTCGGGGTCCTGACCAAGCCAGACGAGCGGCCGTTCGAGCATGAGCAGCACCAGCGAGAACACGAGCGCAGCCAGCGTCGAGAGCGCGAAGCTCGCGCGCACGAGCTGCATGATGCGCGCGGCATCGCGCTGGCCGTGCGCGTACGCAATGAGATTGCCCGAGCCGGTCACGAGCCCTGTGCCCATCGTGCGCAACTGGTTGAAGATCGTCAGCGCGAGGCCGCCCGCCGCCACCTCGCGCGCGCCGAGCATTCCCATCATGACGACATCGGTCGTGGTGAGCGCCACCTGTGCGAGCTGCGTCAGCACGAGCGGCGCGGCCAGTGCGCCGATCTGCCGCGCGTCGCTCACGAATTTTCGGTGCGGCTTCATGCGGCTCGCGCGAAGATGGGATCGAGCGCGCGCGCAAACGCATCGTCGAGCAGATCCCGCTCTCGCATCCAGTTGTCGTCGAACACCGTATCGAGATACTTCTCGCCGCCGTCACAGACGAGGACGACGAGCGTTGCCTCGGCAGGCAAGGTGTCGAACATGTTCAGCGCATGCCAAATCACACCGCCGGCCGAGCCGCCAACGAGCAGCGCCTTCTTCCGGGCGATATAGCGCGCGGTATTGAATGCCGCGGCGTCCGACACTTTAATGCCCTCGTCGAGTAGCGTGTAGTCGACGAGCGCGCCGATCTCAGCGCCTGGCGGCGTGCCTGTGCCCGATTGATGATAAGGGCCGCCCTCGCCCCCGAATGCAATCGAGCCGACCGGTTCGACGCCGATCACACGCGGCATCGGGCCCGTAGCGCCCAACTCGCGCGCGGTGCCGAACAGCGAGCCGCCGGTGCCGACCGAACCGACCAGATAGTCGATGCGCGCCCCGAGCGTGTCGCGCAACTCGCGCGCAACCGCCCGGTAGCCGTTGCCGTTCGCGGGATTATTGTGCTGTTCCGTCCAGATGCTGTCCGCGTCCTCGGCGGCCATCCGTTCGGCTAGCGCCTCGCGATCGGCCGTGGCCAGCGCATCGCCCTCGCTCACATAGACGAGCTCTGCGCCGAACGCCTGCATCGCGCGCAGCTTGTCCTTCGATGCATGATGGTCGACCACGGCCGTGAAGCGGTAGCCGCGCTCGGCCGAGAGGAGCGCGAGGCCCATGCCCGTGTTGCCCGAAGTCGACTCGATCACGCGCCCGCCCGCGCGCAAGCTGCCGTCGGCTTGCGCTTCGTCGAGCATCTGCCGGGCCATGCGGATTTTCGCGCTGCCGGTCGGGTTCGTCGATTCGAGTTTCAGCAGGATCCGCGCGCCGTTCGGGCTGCGAATCAATTCGAAAAGCGGCGTGCGCCCGATCAGTTCGGACACCTTCGAAACGATTGCAGGCACGGCAATCGTCGGTTGTTCACCCATGACACGCATGTTCATCGTCAGGCTCCTGAAAAAGGGGTAAGGCGGTCGAGGCGCCAACGCGCCCGGGTGCCCTCGAAAGTCACGGCGACCTTCGGCGGCAACGGCAATTCGTGGAAGGGGGATTCGTTCGAATCCATTTGATAGCCGGCAGTGTTCGCATACAGCAGCAGGTCGCCCACCTGCGGACGGCGCGGGAAAGCAACCTTGCGCCAGGTCAGCATGTCCGAATCGAGGCAACTCGCGCCGCCGACGCACGCGCGATACGGGCGGGGTGCGGACGCGCCGCCCGGTGGCTGAGCGGAGACAGGTTGGCAGGCCCCCGGCTGACCGGCCCCCGGTTGGCCGGCCCCCGCATCGCCGGCAGCACGCTCATCGAGCGCGTGCGCGGCGCCGAGGCATTCGGGATCGGGCAGGAATTCGCTCGCGAACCACTGCTCCGAGAGGCTGAAGCTCGTGCCGTTCACCGTGACGACGCCATACCCCTCCCCCGCACCGGGCTGCCCGTGGTCCTTCACGCCCTGTACCGTGAATACCGTGAACCCGGCTTGATCGAGCAGCGCGCGCCCGGGCTCCAGCATCAGGTGCAGACCATGCTGCTTCAGCGTGTCGGCGAGCGGCTGCACGTCGCCTTCGGGCACACCGCCGACGATAGCGTCGAGCATCGCCGGGCCGCTCACTGCCTGGTAGTACGGATAAAAGCCGTCGAAGGTCTTCGCGGCGTGGAAATCGTCGGGCCCGTGTTGCGCGACGAATGCGTGCCAGTCGTCGCGGCTCGCATACGACATCGCAAAACCGCCGCCGATATTGATCGTATGCGGATCGAGCCCGAGCGCGCGGGCCGCGAGGCACGCGCGCACCGCGTGCCCGGCCTGCGTGCAGCGTGCCTCGGCGCTGTAGCCCGACAAATGGAACGAAAACCCTTCGAGCCGCAGCCACGACGCACTCGCCGCGCAGATGGCGAGCGCTGCTTCGAGCCCGGCTGGCGGAAGGCCGAAGCGGCTTTTCGTCTGGGCGGCCGGTTGCATCCGCAGCAGCACGCGTACGGTCCGTCCGGCATGCCGCGCCATCGCGAGCAGCCGCTCGAGCTCGTCCGCCGAGTCGATGGCCACGAGCGCGTCGTGCAGCACGGCCAGTCGCAACAGATCGGCTGCCTTCGCGGGCCCCGATACGCCGATATCGCGCCCGCGGACACCGGCCGCGAGCGCGTCGGCGAATTCGCCGACACTGGCGACGTCCACCCCGATCCCGCGCTCCGCCGCTACGCGCACGAAACACCGGGCCTTGTTCGCCTTCTTCGCATAATAGACGCGACCCGCCATGCGGTGCCGTTGCAACACGCGCTCGAACGCCGCGACATTCCGCGCGAACCGCTCGGGGAAGACGAGGTGGAGCGGCGCATCGAAGCCATATGCGAGCTCGCGGATCAACGCGCCCTGCGTGTCGACAAATGTGCGCAGCGCCGGGTCCCAAAGGGCAGGCAGCCGCGCAAAGTCGTTCACCATAGCGCGACCTCCTCGCCCAATCCCATCGCACGCGCGGTCTCGGCAACAAGCCGGCCGAGGGCGATATCGGTGACCACCATGCCGCTGTTGTAGGCGAACACCGTTGCGTCGTCCGATGGGCGTGCCGGTTTGCGGCCCAGCAGAATGTCGGGCAGTTCGGCATCGATCGCGGGCAGCTGCCCCGACGCATCGACGAGGTCGGCTCCGGTCACGCGCATCTGCGCCTCGCTCGTTGCGATCCGGTAGTCGGCCGCATGCAGCGCATCGGCATGAATGCCGTAGCCGACGAGCAGTGCGAGCGCCCCTCGCTTGAGCGCGCCGCGCCGAACGACCTCGGGCGCCCCGGCACCCGCGACGCCGAGCACGATGTCGGCCTCGCGCGCCGCGGCTTCGAGGTCGGCCGAGACCTCGATGTCGCGCGTCGGATGAAAGCGCCGCAGCGTCTGCCTGACCGCCTCGATGCCCGCCTCGAAATGGCCGTGCACGATCACTCGCTCGATACCCGGCAGCGCGCACAGCAAAAACGGCGCCGCCATCCGCCCTTGCGTGCCGGTACCGACGATGAGCGCCGTGCGCGCGTGCGGCGCGGCTTCGCGCGCGATGAGCGCAGAGACGGCCGGTGTGCGCAATGCGCCGACGAGTGCGCCGTCCAACAACGCGATCGGCAAGCCCGTTGCATCGTCGAACAGCAGCAGCGTCGTGTAGTACTTCTGAGCGTTCCGGTCGTGCTCGGGGTCGTGCTTATACGACGTCTTGAAGCCAACCGTGCGCCGAGCGCCGTCGCGCCCAAGCATCGAGTAGGCAACCGAATGCTTTTCCGGGGGCTGGCTCATGAGCTTGCGCGGGTTATCGGAGACGCCGCTGCCAAGCGCGAGATAGGCACGCTCGACGGTGTCGAGCACCATCGCCGGATCGTAGTCGAGCGTATCGAGCACGCTGCGGCTCAGCACCAAGAGGGGCGATGCCCGGGTCGAGTCGGACTTGCGCCCGTCGTCGGCCGCGCCGGTATGCAAGCGATCGGGGCGTTGCGTATCGATCCCGCGCTCGGCGGCCGTCACATCGACAGTCATCTGTTCAGTCATCGTTGTATTCACTCGCGGCTCAAAGGATTTCGCGCGCCGAAGGCGCCTGCCGGAACGGCAGGGTTTCGCGCAGGTTGGTGTGGACGTTCACGCGGCGCAGCCACCGTTGACGCGGACCGTAGTTCGGCGTGTACACAGTGCGGCCATGAACGGCGCGCTTGTTGTCGACCCAGACCATGTCGCCCGGCTGCATGACGACGCTCGTCTGATGCGCATAGCACGCGTCGAGCAACCAGCGCAGCGCACGTGCCGCCTCGTCGTCGCCCGGCAAGGCCGACATGAACGCCTCGTCGATGCGCAGCCACGGCTTCGCGCGCAGACCCGAGAGCGCAGGCACGGGCTCCGGGTTCTCATGCATGCGGCGGATCTGCTCGAAGACGTGATCGTCGAGCCGCCATTGGGCGCTCACGTTTTGCTCGGGCAGATGGGACTTGTCCGGCTGGATCGTGAAGCGCGGCGCGCTCAGCACACGCCACATGTCGTCTGGAATGTCGATTTCGTCGATGCCGCAAAAAATCGTCCGCGCGCGTTCGTCGTTGCGATAGCAGAGGATCGAGAGGAAATCGGCCCGGTGCGTGTGAAACGCCTCCTCGTTGTGCCAGACGAGCGTCACGCTGCTGCCGCCGCCCAACTGCTCGCCATGGTCCTCGCGGATAGGCACGATGTGGCGCAGAAAGCGGCCGTTCTCCTGCGTGCGCCAACCGAACATGTCGCCGAGCAGCGCCGTCAACAGACACTGCGCGGCTTCCTCCGCGAGACACGGCGGGTTGCGCCACGGCGCATCCCAATGCGGCGGGGACTCGCCGATCCGCGTATCGTCGACCGGCACGCCACGCAGCAGCAGTACGCTGCACGGCAATGCGAGTTGCCGAAAGCGCTGCGCGAGCGCACGCAGCGTGCGCGGCAGCTCCTGCGCAGCGAGCGCGCAGTCGGCGGCGAACGCGCGCGTTTCGACACTCTCGTGCCGCATGAGCAGCGTCTTCGCTACACGCGTGATGCCTTCGATTTCGTCGTCGCGCAATTCATAGAGCGCGGGCGATTTCGAGACCGGCCGTAGACCGGACGGGTCGATGCCGTCAGCCAAGTTCATTCGTCTTCCCTTTTTCGAAAACGGGCGGCGCTGCGCCGGCGGCGCAGCGGATGGCCCTCGGATTGCCTGTTTTCGTGGGGACGACAACCGCTGTTCGCGCATACCGACTGGGCGAATGCGGCCGTCTTGTTGTTTTGTGCTGCTCTCTCAGCTGTGTTCGTTGCTCGCGTTGGCGGGCGTGCTACATATCGACCTGCGCCGACATGAAAAACGTCCTCGGCTGGCCTGGCCATACGGCGTTGTAGTTCGCCGCGGCCCAATAGCGCTTGTCGGCAAGGTTCTGCACCCCTGCGCGGAACACTGTCGTATGGCCGCCGATGCGCGTCTGATACCGCGCACCAGCGTCGACGCGTACATAGCCGGGCAGCGAAACGCTGTTCTGCGCATTCAGCGGCCGGCTGCCGACGTAATACACGCCGGCGTCGACGCTCAGACCGTGGACTGCCGCAACGCGATAGTCGGCGAATACGCTCGCCTGAAAGCGCGGCACGTTCGCCGCGCGCATGCCGTTCGTGGCGGTGTCACCCGTGTCCTGCTGAACGGCGTCGAGATACGCCGCGCCTGCGACCACCGACAGGTTCCGCGTCACGCGCCCGTTCGCCGTGACTTCGACGCCCGTGTGCCGCTCTTTGCCCGCCTGCACATATCGATTCGACGAATCGACGTACTGCAGCGTCTTTTCGATTCGGAACAGCGCCGCGTTGACGGATAGGTCGCTGCCGATATCGGCTTTCACGCCCGCTTCGTACTGCTTGCTTTTGACCGGCGCGAGGCTCTGCCCCGCATTGACTGTGTTGTACGGCGCGACGCCGCCCTGCTCGAAGCCTTCGGCGTAGCTCACATACGTGGCGAGCGACGGCATCGGTTTGAACACGAGGCCCACCGACGGCACGTTCACACTCGCTTCGTAGTGCGACGCTGCGGCCGAAGGCACATAGTTGTCGTCGCGATAGCGAACGTGGCGCACGCCGAGCATGACGCTCCAATGCGAACCGATATCGATCAAGTCGCTGACGAATACGCTCGGCTGGAAGTTCTTCTCGACGCTCTTTGCCGGAAACGTGGTCGACGCCGGCTGCGAGTAGACGGGCGAGAACAGATTGCCGACCGTGAGCGGCAGCACGCCGAAGCCGCCCTGCCGTGCCTCGTAGTTGCGCGTCGAGACGCCGGCGACCAGTTGATGCGCGAGCGGCCCCGTGTCGAACTTGCCCGTGACGAATGTATTCGTCGACAACACACGAAAGCTCTGGTCGGGCGACAGATAGATGTCGCCGCTCAGGATGTCGCCGTTGGGTGCGACCGAATAGATGTCGGGAAACGCTGCATCGCGATTGTTGTACGACTGCGCGATCTGCGTCGTGAAGGTCCAGCGCTCGGTCAGCTTGAAATCGAACTGGCCGCCCACGTTGAACGTGCTCGTGCGGTATTGCAGCCAAGGCTGACCGAGCAGCGTGCGCGGATCGAACTGCGGCGGCAGTGCACCGTCGGGCTGCGTGCCGATAACCGGTTGCGCAGCAAGATGTTTGTTCTGATAGTCGAAATTCAGCCGTAGCAGTGCGCGCGGCGAAATCGACCAATCGATGGCCCCGCCGACGAACGTGCGACGCAAGTCGCCTGCGTGACCGAAGTCGCCGATGCGCTCCCCGGCTACGTTGAAGCGATAGCCGAGGCGAGCGTCGGCGAGCGGGCCGCCCGTGTCGAGCGCGCCGTAGTAGCCGTCGTAGCTGCGCACTTCGCTCGTGATTGTGGTGAAACGATCGCGCGTCGGGCGCTTGAGCACATAGTTGACTGTGCCGCCGGGCGAATTGACGCCGTAAAGAAAGCCCGACGGACCCTTCAGCACATCGACGCGCTCGACGCTTTCGAGCGGTACGTCGTAGTACGGCGCGACCGGCATGCCGTCGCGGCGCATCGTGTTGGTCCAGTCGACAGGAAACCCACGCAAGCTGATGTTATCCATCGCGCCGCCGACTGCCGTGTTCTGCACCGACGGGTCATTCTTGAGCACATCCATCAGCGTGCGTGCGCGCTGCGCCTCGATCAGCTCGGCCGTATAAGAAGCGACCGACAGCGGCAGATCTTTCGGAGCCTTAGCGCCTAGTGCGCCGACGTTCACATCCGGCACCGCGTAGAGCGACGGACGCCCTGCGCGAACGGTGATCGCGTCGAGCGTTCGCGCATTTGCGGGCGCCCCGCCCTTCGCATCGGCTTTCGCATCGGCGTCCGTAGCGGCTTTCCTATCGGCTCTCGCATCCACCTTCGGATCAGCCTTCGCACCGGCGCCACCGGCAAGCGTCTCGTTCTTCTCCGGTTGCTGCGCGCAGACATGGAACGAGGCAAAAGACAGTGCGCAGGCCAGCGCGATCGTACGACGGCAGCCTGCGGCTGCCCGTCGGCCCTCGGTGTAATCGCCCAGGCGATTAGCAGTACTAAACGGCTTTCCCATTGTTCTTTTCGTTGTCGCTTCGTTGATCTTTCGTTGACCGCCGGCGCCCAACCGAATGCAACCGGTGCACCGCCGCGCGCCGCATGTCATCGCTTATCGCAAAAACACTAAATGCGAATTATTCGCATTTGCATTTAATTGTCAAGAAGAATTTTGAAAGGTAGGCACTTTCGTCCTACGACGAAGCGCTGGGTCGCGCGGCCTGTCGACCCATGATTGACAGATCGGCAGCCATCGGCGAAGCTAGCGTCCATGAATCGCCAACCGATCCAAATCGCGCAGATTATTAGCACCATTCGACGAATGGTGGGTTAGCGCGCGCTTAGCGATCACGAAAACCCGCCCCACGAGGCGGGTTTTTTGTTGCCGTCTCCTGGGGCCGACCACTGAAGCTCAAGCCCCCAGGAGCCATGATGCAAGCCAGCGAAGACTTCGCCACCGCCGAGACGCAGACGCCCCTCCTAGCGCAGTTGAACACTGCATCGGTCTTGCCGCTATGCGAGACACACGCGACGCAGGCGCCGACCCCTCACGACCGCGACGCCTATCTCGCGAAGATCCTGACGGCGCGCGTCTACGACGTCGCCCGCAAAACCGACCTGCAATACGCGTCGAATCTTTCGGCGCGGCTCGGTAATCGCATTTACCTGAAACGCGAGGACGATCAGCCGGTGTTCTCGTTCAAGCTGCGCGGCGCGTACAACAAGATGGCGCATCTGTCGGCCGAAGCGCGCGCGCGTGGCGTCGTCACGGCCTCGGCCGGCAACCATGCCCAAGGGGTCGCCTACTCGGCTGCGCGGCTTGGCGTGCGTGCAACGATCGTCGTGCCGACCACGGCCCCGCGCGTAAAAGTCGAGGCAACACGTGCACACGGCGGCGCGACAGTCGATGTCGTGCAGGCCGGCGAGTCGTACAGCGATGCCTACGCCCACGCCTCGACGCTCGCAAGCGAGCGCGGGCTCACGTTCATCCCCGCCTTCGACGACCCGTATGTGATCGCAGGCCAAGGCACGATCGCGATGGAGATCCTCGCGCAGCACCAGGGGCCGATCGAAGCGATCTTCGTCGCGATCGGCGGCGGCAGTCTCGCCGCGGGCATCGCGACGTTCGTCAAAGCGGTCCGCCCCGAGATCAAGGTGATCGGCGTTCAGATCGACGATTCGTGCGCGATGGCGCAGTCGATCGCAGCGGGCGAGCGCGTCACGCTCGACGATGTCGGCCTCTTCGCCGACGGTACGGCCGTCAAACGCGGGGGAGAGGAAACGTTCCGGCTCTGCCGCGCTTATCTGGACGAGGTGATGATCGTCGATACCGATGCGGTCTGCGCAGCGATCAGGGACGTGTTCGAAGACACGCGCAGCGTGCTGGAGCCTGCCGGCGCGCTCGCCGTTGCCGGGGCGAAACAGTACGTCGAGCGCACTGGGGCGAAGGCGAGCACGCTCGTGGCCGTGACCTCGGGCGCCAATATGAACTTCGACCGGCTGCGTTTCGTCGCCGAGCGCACGGCGATCGGCGAGGCGCGCGAGGCCGTGTTTGCCGTCACGCTGCCCGAAGCGCACGGCAGCTTCCGACGCTTCTGCGCGCTGGTCGGCGAGCGTAACGTGACGGAGTTCAACTATCGGATTGCCGATGCGAACCGCGCGCATCTGTTCGTCAGTCTCGAGATCGGCGAGCGGACGGAATCGCCTGAGCTCGCCGCGCGCTTCGAAGCACACGGATTCGCCACGCTCGATCTGACGCACGACGAACTGCCCAAGCAGCACATCCGGTACATGATCGGCGGACGCTCGCCGCTCGCGCATGACGAACGGCTCTTCCGCTTCACGTTTCCGGAACGGCCGGGCGCGCTGATGAAGTTCCTCTCGTTGATGGCGCCGGACTGGAACGTGAGCCTCTTTCACTACCGCAACCAGGGCGCCGACTACAGCTCGATTCTCGTGGGCCTGCAGGTCCCCGCCGATGCGTCGGCCGCGCTCGAAGCGTTTCTTGCCACGCTCGGCTACGCATGGCACGAAGAAACGGACAACGCCGCCTATCGGCTCTTCCTGCGGTAGACGTGTCTGGATCCGTGGGGCGTGCGAGCGGCGCACTTCGTCAAGGCGCGGGGTGGGCAGGCGTTTCGGCCGACGCCTCGCGCCCGGCCAGCACGCGTTCCATGCGCCGGTCGGGGATCAGCCACATCAATGCGACCGCAGCAAACAGCAAGAGTCCGACGCCAGGCGCGCCGAATGCGGCGGCGCCGCTGCCAAGCAGGTAGAGGACCAGCGATGCCTTGCCCTTCAGGTCGCGGCCGACCGCATGGGCGAGCAGGCTTTCGCTGCCGTGGTTGCGCACGAGCGCGCGTTGCAGCAGCGCATAGGCGAGCGCACACAAGAGCAGGTTCAGGCCGTAGAGCATCGTGGGCCAGCGCGCGAAATGGTTCTCGCCCATCCAGCCTGTCGCGAACGGTAGCAGCGACAGCCAGAACAGCAGATGCAAATTGCACCAGAGGACCGTGCCGTTCACGCGGCTCGACGCGTGCAGCAGATGGTGATGATTGTTCCAGTAGATGCCGACATAGACGAAGCTCAGCACATAGCTGAGCCAGATCGGCCACAGCGGCGCAAGTGCGGCAAGCGTCTCGCCGTGGGGGACCTTCAGCTCGAGCACCATGATCGTGATGATGATCGCGAGTACCCCGTCGCTGAACGCTTCGAGTCGGTTTTTCTGCATCGGCAAGGCTCCTGTCGAACGCGCGCCGGCATGCGCCCGGCGGCGAGGGAGACGATAGCATGAGCCTTGCCACACGCGCCGGCCTGCAACGCCGGCGCGCCGGTATCGCGCGCTTAGCCGACCTCGCGCAGCACGTCGCGCACCGTGGTGAAGATTTGCCCGATTTGCGCTTCATCGATGATGAGCGGCGGCGAGAACGCGAGGATATCGCCGGTGTAGCGCACGAGCACGCCACGTTCGAAACACTTGACGAAGACTTCGTACGCCCGCGCGCCCAATGCGCCGGGACGCGATTCGAGTTCCACGCCGGCCACGAGCCCGAGATTGCGCACGTCCTTCACGTGCGGTGCACCGCGCAACTCGTGCGCTGCGTTTTCGAACGTGGCCGACAGCGCGCGTGCGCGCTCGAACAGGTTGTCGCGCCGGTACAGGTCGAGCGTTGCGACGCAGGCGGCGGCCGCAGCCGGATGCGCCGAATACGTGTAGCCGTGGAACAGCTCGATGGCCGTCTCGGGCGCCGCGTTCACGATCGTATCGTGCACCTCGCGCTTTGCTGCAACGGCCCCCATCGGGATCGCTGCGTTGTTGATCGCCTTCGCCATCGTAAGCAGGTCGGGCTTCACGCCGAAGAACTCGCTTGCCGTCGCCGCGCCGAGCCGGCCGAAGCCCGTAATGACTTCGTCGAAAATCAGCAGGATGCCGTACTTGTCGCAGATTGAACGCAGCCGTTCCAGATAGCCCTTCGGCGGAACGAGCACGCCGGTCGAACCGGCAAGCGGCTCGACGATGACGCCGGCGATCGTCGAGGCGTCGTGCAGCGCGACGATGCGCTCCAACTCGTCGGCGAGGTGCGCCCCCCAAGCGGGCTGCCCGCGCGAGAAGGCGGCTTCCGCGAGATTGAGCGTATGCGGCAGATGGTCGACGTTGGGCATCAGGTTGCCCGAGAACGCCTTGCGGTTCGTGACGATGCCGCCTACCGAAATGCCGCCGAAGCCCACGCCGTGATAACCGCGTTCACGCCCGATGAAGCGCGTACGCTGCCCTTCTCCGCGCGCGCGGTGGTAGGCGAGCGCGATCTTGAGCGCGGTGTCGACCGATTCGGAGCCCGAATTGGTGAAAAAGATGCGATCGAGCCCTTCGGGCATGAAGGTCGCCACTTTCGCAGCGGCTTCGAATGCAACCGGGTGGCCCATCTGGAACGTCGGTGCGTAATCCATTTCGGCGACCTGCCGCGTCACGGCCTCGACGATCTCCTTGCGGCCGTGGCCCGCGTTGACGCACCACAGGCCCGCCGTACCGTCGAGCACCTCGCGCCCATCGACGGTCGTGTAGTACATCCCCTTCGCGGCCTTGAAGAGCCGGGGCGCCGCCTTGAACTGGCGATTCGCTGTGAACGGCATCCAGAAGTTGGTGAGATCGGGGGGCGTCGCAGTGGTCATGGGCAGTCTCCGGTTAGGTTGCCGCCAACTGTATCGGTAACGGCCGCTATACTCCCGATACAGCTTGCAAAAGCTCACCTTACTGTACTGTTTTTGGCGGCTAAGCCGTACTGGAAGCGAGACGCCCGATGTTCGATCTCCATTTGTCGCGCAATCGCCATGCGAAGGGCACGCTCGTCGACCAGATCGTCGACGCCGTAGCCGCCGCGCTTGGTGCCGGTGCCTATCCGGCCGGCACCGTGTTGCCGTCGGTGCGGGGGTTCGCGAAGACCCATGCGCTTTCGCCGTACACCGTCGCCGAGGCCTATCAGCGGCTCGTGTCGATGGGGCTCATCGTCTCGCGGGCCGGCTCGGGCTATCGCGTGGCGAGCCGGCAAGAAGGCGCGCCGCGGCCCGCGCCGACGCGCATCCCGCCGAGCCTGAACGCGGCCTGGTTGCTGTCGGACGTTTACGCCGATCAGTCGGTGCCGATCAAGGCGGGCGGCGGCTGGATTCCTGAGGAATGGGTCAACGAAAGCGGGTTGCAGCATGCGCTGCGCAGCGTGGGTCGACTGCCTGGTGCGCGCATCGGCACGTACGGTCACCCCTATGGATTCGGGCCGCTGCGCGAGTACATCGGCGCCTCGCTGCAGCGACATGCGCTGGCCGTCGATGCGTCGAACGTGCTGCTCACGCACGGTGCGACGCAGGCACTCGATCTCATCGTCCGGACGTTGCTGCGTGCCGGCGATACGGTCGTGGTCGAAGACCCCTGCTACTGCAATCTGCTCCAGATCCTGAAGCTCGGCGCCATCCGCGTGGTCAGCGTGCGGCGTACCGTCGAAGGCCTCGACCTCGACGAACTCGAGCAGGTGCTCGCGGTGCATCGGCCCAAGGCGCTGTTCGTGAATCCTGTGCTGCAGAACCCGTCGGGCGCCTCGTTGTCGATCGCGTCGGCGTTCCGACTGTTGCAGATTGCCGATCGCCATCGGCTCTGGATTGTCGAGGACGACATCTCGCGCGAACTCGCCCCGCTCGGTGCGCCCTGTCTTGCTGCGATGGAGGGGCTCAAGCGCGTCATCTACGTGTCGGGGTTTTCGAAGACGATCACGCCCGCGGTGCGTGCCGGCTATATCGCCGCGGAGCGCGCATTGCTGGCCCAGCTCGCGCGCACGAAGATGGCGGTCGGTCTGACTTCGTCGGAGGTCACCGAGCGCACCGTGGCCAACGTGCTGATCGAAGGCCACTACGAGCGCCACGTCGCGCTCGTGCGCGAGCGGCTCGCTGCGGCCCACGAACGCGTGATCTTGTCGATGCGCGAGGCCGGGCTCGACGTGTTTCATACGCCCGGGGCCGGGCTCTTTCTGTGGGCCAAGGCGCCCGTCGCGCCGGAAGCGGCGCCCGCCGTCGCGACCGAAGCATTGGCGCAAGGCATCTGGCTTGCGCCGGGCTCCTATTTCCGCGCCGACGAAGCGCCTTCGGCCTGGTTCCGCTTCAACGTGCCGGCCTCGGACGTGCCGCGGCTGTGGGAATTCATGCGCGCGTTGCGGGCGCG